>NZ_LUUM01000201.1:0-149642 GCF_001644125.1 Methylosinus sp. R-45379 | reverse complement strand
ACGCCGATCTCGAGCGGCTGAAGCAGGCGAAAGCCTGAGGGCGCACGTGACCGGGTCGAAAAGTGAGCAGCGAGACGGCGTGGCCTTGTCCTCGGACAGCCTCGCCGCTTTCATTTCTACGAAAGGCGCGGAGCTGCAATCGCTGCGCACGCGCGACGGCGTGGATTATCTCTGGGCCGGCGAGCCGAGCTGGCCCAAGCATAGTCCGCTGCTGTTTCCGATCGTCGGCCGGCTGGCGCAGGACCGCTATGATTATCGCGGCCACAGCTATGCGATGACGAAGCACGGCTTCGCGCGCGACAGCCTGTTCTCCATCGTCGAGGCCTCTCCGCATTCGGCGCGTTTCGCGCTGCGCGCCAGCGACGCGACGCGCGCGGTTTTCCCTTTCGAGTTTCTGCTCGAGGTGGAATTCACCCTCGACGGTCCGCGTCTCGACATTCGCCACAGCGTGACCAATCTCGGCGATGCGGACATGCATTTTTCCATCGGCGCGCATCCGGCCTTTCGCTGGCCGCTCGGCGACGCCGCCAAGGCGCAGAGCCGCATAAATTTCGAGCGCCATGAGCCGGCGCCGATCCGCAAGCTCACCGGCGGGCTTCTCGGCCGCATGAAGGATTCGCCCGTCGAGGGGCGAACGCTGCCGCTGCGGGAGGAGCTGTTCGCCGATGACGCGATCATCTTCGACACTCTGGCGAGCAAAAGCCTCGTCTATTGCTGCGGCAGCGGACGATCCGTGCAGATCGCCTGGGACGGTTTCCAGCATCTCGGCCTCTGGTCCAAGCCCGGCGCGGATTTCCTCTGCATAGAGCCCTGGCATGGCTATGATTCGCCGGTCGGCTTCGTCGGCCAGCTCGATGAGAAGCCCGGCATCGCGCATGCGCGCCCCGGCGAGAGACGCGATTTCACTCTGCGCATAGAGATAGACTGAGCATGGGCGTCGCCAAGCGCCATGCGATCAAGCTGCTGCGGCGCTCGCTCGGCCTTCCGACCGGCGATCTCGACATTGTCGGCCGGCTGGACGGCGCCGCCGATGGCGTCGTTCACGGCTGGGCCTATTGTCCCGCCCATTCGGGCCGGCGCGTGCTCGTCGATATTTTCGCCGATGGCGTCTTCGTCGCCCAACAATTGGCGGATCGGCCGCGCGACGATCTCGCCGCCCATGGTTTCGGCGACGGCCGCCACGGCTTCGACGTCAAAATTCCGTCCGCTCTCCTGCGCAGCGCCGAGACGCGAATTCGCGTCCTCGCCCTCGCCGAAACACCGCTCGAGCTGACCGCGACGGAAGAGCGCCCGCTCCTCGCGCGCCGCCTCGGCCGCGAGGATTATCTGCGCACGACTTTCGCAGGCGCCTTTCGCGCCGGAGTCCTCGCCGGCGACGACGCCGCGCGCGCCGAGCGCTCGCCTCTGCGCCGGACGGAGCTTCTGTTCGCGCCGACGCCCGTCCCCGCCCCGCCGCCCATTCTCGGCGAGACGCTCTGCGCCTATCTCGACCAAAATCGCTACAAATGGGACCTCGCCGATAAATTCGACGCGACGATCTCGATCGCCGATCGCGAGGCTTTTCTCGCGCATTATGTGGAATTCTACGGCCGCGCGCGCCGCCCTCTGCGCATACCGCTCTCCGCGCGCGACATAGACTTTCTCTATGAAGGGCCGACGGCGCAGGATCGCCTCGCGCCGAGCCGGGCGATGCGCCTCTTCGCGCAGACGCCGCAGGATACGAGCGCGGATGCGCGGCTCGACGCGATATTTCGCTGGGCCGCTTACGGCGCCGCCGCTTTCAATGTCGAGGATTGCCTCATCGCGCCGGCGCATGAGGCGCTGCTGCGCTCACATGAGGACACGGGCGCGCGCTTCCCGCTCTCTGTTTTCATAGCGCGCTTTCTCGACGCGCATCCCAATCTGCGCGGCGCAGATCTCGCGCAGGAGAGCGAGCGGCGCGCGGCCTATTTCGCCGTGCTGCTCTTCGCCGCTCGCGCGCCGCATTATCTGCGCTTCATTCCACCGGATTGGCTCGAGGCGTTTTTGACGCCACTGGCGAGCGCCGCGCCCTTCGATGAAGAGTCGCGACGCCTCTTCGGCGCCCGCGGCGTCGATATCGCGCATTGGCGCGCCGCGATCGAGACTCTAGGCTATGATTTCGGCGAGAAGAGCTTTCGCTCGCGCACGCCCTCCGGCCATCGCGCGCATTCGGCGACGCTGCCGGCGCCGGGCGGCGAGAGCGTGGACATTCAGCTCATCGGCCCTTTCAGCCGGCAGCTCGGCATAGCGGACAGCTGCCGCGCGCTCGCCGCCGCGCTCGAGCGCCTCGATTATTCGCTGCGGCTCTGTGACTTCACTCTCGATTATCCCAATCGCATTCGCGAAGACGCCGCGCCGCTGCCAACGACGCTGCAACGCGCAAAGATCAATATTCTCCATCTCAATCTCGAGGAGCTGCCGAGCGCCATCGCCTATCTGCCGGACATATGGTCCGAGGGCCGGCTCATCGGCTTTCCCTATCTCGAGATGGCGACGCCGCATCCGGCGCAAATGCTCGGCCTGACGCTCGTCGACGAGCTCTGGTCGGCCTCGGACTTCACAAAAGATACGCTGGCCGTCCATCGGCCGACTCGTACGGTCGGCACATCGGCGCGGCCCGTGCGCAAAAAGGGGCGCGCGGCGGCGCGCGCGCTCGCCTATGCGGACATTGCGCGCGCCGACGAATTCGTCTTTCTCGCCTCCTGCGATGCGCTCTCCGGCGTCTATCGCAAGAATCCGCTCGGCGTGACGCGCGCCTTTCTCGCCGCCTTCCCGCACGAGGCGAAAGTCAAGCTCGTCATCAAGACGCATAGCGTCGATCGCGTGCGCGCGCCGCGCGAGATGGATGTGTGGCGCTCCATTCGCAATGTCGTGGCCGAATGCGAGCGCATCGCGCTCGTCGATCGCATTCTCGACGATGAGGAGCAGATGGCGCTGATCGAAGGCGCCGATTGCTATGTCTCGCTGCATCGCGCCGAGGGCTTCGGCTATCATATGCTGGAAGCGATGGCGCTGGAGACGCCGGTGATCGCCACCGCCTATTCCGGCAATATGGAATTTTGCGACGATCGCACGGCGTTTCTCACGCCCTATCGCCTCGTTCCGGTCGGTCCTGGCGAATATCCGCGCATGCGCGGCGATCAGCTCTGGGCGGAGCCCGATCACACGGGCGCCGTCGCGGCGATGCGCGCCGTCTTCCATGACCGCGCGGCGCGCGAGGCCAAGGTCGCCGCGGCGCGCCTGCTCGCCGAGACGCGCTTCTCGACCGACGCTTTCGCGCAACGGCTCGACGCGCGCATAAAGGAGATCATGCGTCGCGGCGCGTTCCGCTGAGCAGGCCGCGCGCGCTCTTCTCGAGCGCCATGCCCGCTAGCATGGCGACGACGAAGAGGATGATCTGCGGATCGAGAAAGGCGAGATCGACGATCGCCGGTCCGGGACAGACGCCGCCGAGCCCCCAGCCCACGCCGAATATGGTCGAACCGACCAGCAGCGGCGCGTCTATGGCCTTGCTCGTCGGCAGGAGCATCTCATCGCCGAGCAGCGCGCGCGAGCGGGTTCGGGCGAAGCGAAAGGCGATCAGCCCGACTCCTATGGCGCCGCCCATGACGAAGGCGAGCGACGGATCCCAAGCGCCGGCTATGTCGAGAAAGCCTTTCACCTTGCTCGGCAGAATCATGCCGGAGACGCAGAGTCCGAGGCCGAACAACAGGCCGATGGCGAAAGCGGCTATGGTCGATCTCGTCATGGCTCAACCCATTATGTGACGCAGAATGAAAACAGTGAGCGCGCCGCTCGTCATGAAGGCGACGGTCGCGGCGAGCGCGCGCGGCGACAGGCGCGACAGGCCGCAAACGCCATGCCCGCTTGTGCAGCCGCCGCCGAGCCGCGCGCCGAAGCCGACGAGCAATCCGGCGAGGATGGTCGCGCCATAGCCTATGTCGAAGATCGGCGGTTGCACTGCGCCGAGAAGACGCAGAAGCGCAGCGGAAGCGACGAGGCCGAGGACGAAGGCGAGGCGCCAGGCAGCATCGCCCTTTACGGGTTGCAGCAGCCCGGCGACAATGCCGCTGATCCCCGCTATGCGTCCGAGCAGCAGGATCAGGAGGCCGGCGGCCAGCCCGATCGCAACGCCGCCCGCCGCCGCGCTCCACGGCGTGAAATTGGCCCAATCGATCTGCATCCTCGTCCCCCGTTCCCCGCCTCGGCTCAATAGCCGCGCGCCGATCCCGCCGCGGAGCGCGGATCATTGACGCCGGTCATCGCGCCTTCGCTGATCTCTATCGCCTCCGATGCGCCGAAGGGCACGTGATCTTCTATTCTATGCCCCATCGCCTCGAGCCGCCGGCGCGTCTCCGCCGAGAGCGCGCCGGGCTCGGACAGCACGACATCCGGCAGCCATTGGTGATGAAGGCGCGGCGCCGCCACCGCCTGCGCCAGCGACATGTGATGATCGATGACATTGAGCGCCGTCTGCAGCGTCACCGAGATGATGCGCGGCCCATTGGGGCTGCCGAGAACCAGCGCGACCTTGCCATCCTTCATCACAATGGTCGGCGACATGGAGGAGAGCGGCCTTTTGCCGGGCGCTATGGCGTTGGCGCTTCCCTGCACGAGGCCGAAGCCGTTTGCGGCGCCGGGCGCGGCGGAAAAATCATCCATCTCGTCATTGAGCAGCACGCCCGTCTCGGGCGCCATCACCTGCGCGCCGAAATAGCCGTTGAGCGTATAGGTGACGGAGACCGCGCCGCCCTCGCCGTCGACGATGGAATAATGCGTCGTCTGCAAACGCTCGCGCGGCGCGGCGCCTTGCGCGAGATCGACGGAGCGCGTCGCATGATCGGGAGAAATGCTCGCGCGCAGCTCCGCCGCATAGGATCGCGAGGTGAGACGCGCGACGGGATTGCTGACGAAGTCGGGATCGCCGAGCGAATTATTGCGATCGAAGAAGGCGCGACGCTCCGCCTCGACGAGAAGATGCGAGGATTGCGGCGTGTGAAAGCCGAGCGCGGCGAGATCATAGCCTTCGAGAATGTTCAATATTTCGCACAGCGCGACGCCGCCCGAGCTCGGCGGCGCGGCGGAATAGAAATCATAGCCGCGATAGACGCAATGAATCGGCGTGCGCTCCATGACCTCATAGATCGCGAAATCCTGCTCCGCGATCACGCCATTTTCGGCATGCGCGGCGCGCTCGATCGCCTGCGGAATGCGCCCCTCATAAAAGGCGCGCGGCCCCTGCGCCGCGATCTCCCGCAACAAACGCGCGAGATCGCTCTGAATCAGCCGATCGCCGATCTGCAGAGGCGAGCCGTCGGCGCGGGAGAAGATTTTCGTCGCCGCGGGACTGTCCTTCAGCCGCGTCGCCGCGCGCAGCACGCGAATATCGGCGTCCTCGAGAACAAACCCCTGCTCGGCGAGCGCGATCGCCGGCGCGATGATTTTTTCATGCGGCAGGCGGCCGTATTTGGCGTGGGCGGTCTCGAGGCCCATCACCGTCCCCGGAACCGCCACGGCGCGATAGCCGTTGCGGCTCGCATCCTTGTCGACGGCGCCCTTCGCGTCGAGAAAGAGATCGGCGCCGGCGGCCGCGGGCGCGGTCTCACGAAAATCGAGGAAGCGCGCGCCCTGCCCCGGCAGCTGCGCCAGCAGAAATCCGCCGCCGCCGAGATTGCCGCAGCAAGGATGCGCGACGGCCAGCGCATAGCCGACGGCGACAGCGGCGTCGATGGCGTTGCCGCCCGCCTTCAATATGTCGAGCCCTATGTCGCTGGCGAGACGATGCTCGCTCACCACCATTCCGCGCCGCCCGGTCGCAACCGGCTCGGCGGCTGCGGCGAAGGCGAGAGCGGAAAAGCAGAGCGCAAGAATAGATCGCATTCGCACGTCGCTCATTGCCCGCCGCCTATTCCCGCCGGCGGGCCGATGAGCACGAAGCCGCGGCTGCGTCCTTCATTGCCGGCGTCGACCGTGTTCATCGCGTCGAAAAGCTCGGCGGCCGCGATCCACACCGGCGGATATTTGTAGCGCGCGACATCGAGCAGCAGGAAGCGATCCGTCTTGGCGTCATAGGCGGCGAGCGGCGAGATGTGCCCGCTGCGCGTCTGGCCGAGCGCGGCGCGCTGATAATTGACGACGACATGCCGCCGCTTGCGCGAGAGCTGCTCGATCGCGCTGGCGCGAAACGCCGCGAGCGAGCTCTGCGCCGCATGCGTGACCTTGGCCTCGAGGCCGAAGCTGGCGACGAGGCCGCCGAACTCGTCCAGCGTCATACCCCGGCGCAAAATGCTCTCCTGCTTCACCACCGCCTCGGTCTTCTCGCTGAACAGATTGTCCTGCGAGAAGCTCCCCTGCCCCTCGCTGCTGGTGGGCGCGGGAATGTCGAGCGCATTGAGCAGCATCGCCAGAGTGGCGACGCCGCAGAAGGAGCCGTTCTTCTGCGTGATGAACTCCGACGAGAGCGGCCAATAGGCCTCGCGCGCCTCCGCCTCGAGAAACCATTCGCGCCCCTGCGCGCTGCGCAGATCGACGAGATTGTCCGAAAGCGGCAGCCGCTCCGCCAGCGCCGGCGAGACTGCGGCGACGATTGCGCAAAAGAGAAGCGCGAAAATGGCGGTCATGCGCCGCTGCGGGATCGGCCGTTTCGTCATTTCGTCCTCGAAAGCAGCGGGAGCGCGGGCGCGGCGCGGGAAGCGCGATGAGCCCATGCAATTCTTGTCCCGCAAAGGCGGCTTTATTGCGCCTCGAGCGCGGCCAATAGGCTCGCCTGATCCGGCGCCGCGGCGACGCGCACATTGGCGCAACCGGCGGCGCGCAGCACGCGCGCGACATCCTCGGACAGAGCGAAATGCGTGACGCGCGTGCGAAGCGTGGCCGGGGCGCCGGCCGCATCCGCCAGAGCGAGGAAGATCGATGCACTGCGCGCGGAATAATGCAGCGCGGCGTCGATTTCGCCAGCGGCCAGAGCGGCGCGGGCTTCTTCCCCAAGAGCAGCGACGGCGCGCGCCTCATAGGTCTCGACCACTGTCGCCACATGGCCGCGCGCGCGCAAAAAACTTTCGAGATCGTCCTTGCGATCATGGCCGGCGAGATAGAGGAACCGCGCCGGCGCCGCGAAGCGCGCGCCGAGCAGAAGCGTCAGCGCCGCCACATCGGGCGCGCTCGCCTCCACCTGCGCGCCGCGCGCGGAAAGCGCCTGCGCCGTCTTGCCGCCGACGACGAAAAACGGCGCGCGCAAGGCCGCGAGCCCTTCGACGAATTGAATCGCGCGGGCGCTGGTCGCCAGAACCGCGTCGAACGTCTCGGCCGGAATCGGCGCGCCCGTGGCGGCGATCTCCAGAACCGGCGCGATCAGCGGCGCAAAGCCCCGCCGCCGCAATTCTTCCGCCGTGCGCTCGGCGTCCTCTCTCGCCCGCGTGACGAGAACGCGCCTCATGTGAGACCCGCGACTCCATTGGGCAGGCGCAGCAAAATCTCATTGGCGGCGGCGTCGCCGATCAACGCCGCATCCATGGACGGCCCGCGCCGACGCGCCTCATAAACCGCAGAGCCATCCGCCCGCAGCGCCATGCCGTGGAATTCGATCTCCTCGCCGTCAAGCTTGGCATGGGCGGCGATGGGCGTGCGGCAGGAACCGTCCAGCACGGTGAGAAAGGCGCGCTCGGCGGCGAGCGCGGCGGCGGTCGCCGGATCGAGAATGGCGGCCAGAGCCGCGCGGACGCGCGCATCGCCGGCGCGCTTGGTGACGGCTATGGCGCCCTGTCCGGCGGCAGGAAGAAAATCCTCTATCGGCAGAATGGCGGTGGCGTGGCGCTCGAGGCCGAGCCGCTTGAGCCCGGCGAGCGCCAGCAGCGTGCCGTCCACCTCGCCGCTCTCCACCTTGCGCAGCCTGGTCTCGACATTGCCGCGCAGCAGCACGATGGAGACATCCGGCCGCAGCCGCTTCACCTGCGCGCCGCGCCGCAGCGAGGCCGTGCCCACCACCGCGCCCTTCGGCAGCGCGTCGAGCGTCGCGCCATTGCGGCCGATCCAGGCGTCGCGCACATCCTCGCGCGGGAGATAGCCGGCGATGGCGATCTGAGGCGGCAGATGCGTCGGCAAATCCTTGGAGGAATGCACGGCGAGATCGATGCGCCCCTCGATGAGGGCGACGTCCAGCTCCTTGGTGAACAGCCCTTTGCCGCCCGATTCCGAGAGCGGCCGGTCCTGGATCATGTCTCCCGTGGTGCGGATGACCTCGATCGGCAGCGTCTCCGCCTCGAGGCCGAGCGCCGCGGCCAGCAAGGCCCGCAGCTGCCGCGTCTGCGCCAGAGCGAGAGGGCTGCCGCGTGTGCCGATGCGCAATTGTGTGGTCGTCATAGCCTCGTCCGCCGTGGGAATTGTCGAGGCGGACTATAGGGAAAAGCGGGCGGGCTACAAGCGGGCGGGAGGGGGACGTGGGGCGTCATTGTGCCAGATCGGCCGTATTCCACCGCACTTCGTACGATACCAAACAGCAGAGCGAACAGGCTATTCTTCGCTACCCGGCTCGACAAATTCACTCGTCGTAGGCGTCACCGATGTTGAATCAATGTCAACCGGCACGCTTGCATCGAGCACGATCTCAGTATTATGCGTGTTGAATGAAATCGCTTATCTCGGAATTTTCCTTCGGCTTTGCGCTCTCTCATGAGTTCGTATTGGCGCTCGGCAGTCTTACGGCTGCACCAATATTTCCCTCTCTAATAGAGGAAGGGCGTGCGGGTGGCGGGTATGACGTGAAACTCGAGGCACCCGGAATTCCGCTCTTCCTTCAGTTTAAGCGCTCCGATTGCCTGACTCGGCGAAGCGCTCGCGAGATTCGTGCAGGCGCGCCGTTGGTGCCACCGTTCTATCGGATCGAAATCACTGGAAAGGCCGACTCCGAACAACATGAGATGTTGATAGAACTCGATCAAGCTCCCAACTTCGTCTTCTATGCAGCCCCGATGTTCCATCGTAAGGAAGAATTTGATACCGCCTTCCTCAAAGGCCTCGTCCGGCAACGGTCCTTTTTTGTCCGGCCTCGCATGATCGGAAGCTTCGCGGATGACAAAGCCCATCATCTTTCTTTCGACGGAAGTAGCGCCGTCATAATGTCCAAACCGAAGATGATCAAAGGATATGGAGCCGCCGAGTTGGAGGCACTGTTGAAAAAGCAACTGACCGATGACGCACAGCCGCTCAGGCAAACCATCGGCAAGGCAGTAGAGAAGGCCGAAGCCGCTCGTACTCGCTCCCGCAAGCGAGTCAGTGCCCGCGCTAAGGAAATGGGCGATGACGAAGCGGTTCCGACGGTCGAGGTTTCGCGCGAGAGTCCGAGTGAGCTCTTCCGTAAACGTCAGGAGAGCGCCATTCCACCTGCTACCGTGCCCCCCTCGAAGGCGCATTCGGAGCGTGAACCACTGCGACGACTCGCTGATATTGGATTGCGCGAGTTCAACGCACAGCTTTACGTCGTTCAATCGAAGCCAGAGCTTTAACCTTCTCTTCCAACTTTTCAAGACGGTCCAGCGAGCGAGCGAGTGACGCGACATTTCTCGCGGTTCCGACAAACGCATGATGGTGTTTGTCCGATGTGTGGCTCTCGGCGCTTCGGCTTCGCGCATACGATCACAGGGCAGGAAAAACGCACTTGCTGGTGATCGGGAACAAGAGCAGCACGTCGCCGGTCGGGCGCGGGACGCGGAATCCGACAGCGACGGGTCGCGGCTTGCGGCCCTCGGTCGCGGCCGCCTCGGCCTCATGCGACCACAAGAACGGATAGCGGATGACCGCGCCCGTCGCGAATTCGCGAAAGCTCATTGCTCGTCGGACTCGGCCTCATAGGCCGCGAGCGCCGCCTTGGCGTCGTCGAAAAGATCATCGGGCATGGTCTCGATCCGATGCGCTATTCGGCTATCGGCGCGCGTTCTGAGCCGCTGATAATCCTCATAGCTCAAGAGGACGAGGCGCGGCTTGTTGCGCTGCGTTATGGTGACCGGACGACGCAGCGCCTCGGCGATTATGTCGCCGGATTTGCGCGAGAGGTCGCTGGTCGAGAATGTGCCGAACTCGGACATTTCACCCTCCAACAATGCTGTAATATGCAGCAAATACAGCATTGCGGCACGCCCCCCCTCGTCATGCCTCCATGGCGATCGGGTGAAGGTTTCCTCATCCTGAGGAGCCGCGAAGCGGCGTCTCGAAGGACGAGGAAACCTTCGTGCGCGGCCATCTGGAACTCCCCCTCGTGCTTCGAGACGGCTCCTGCGGAGCCTCCTCAGCATGAGGGGGAGGACTATTGTCCTTCAGCCGATCTCCGTGCTCCTATCGTCATGGCAGCTCAACGCGGCCATGACGGAGACTCCGCCTTCCCCCTCCTTGACACACCTGAAAATATTCCTATGCCCCTCCCACTCCCGCCCACAAAGGGCGCGCTCCTCGGGTCGTGGGGTGCGGGCGGGGGGCGGCTCCATCCGGGATGGCGACCCCCGTCCATGGACAGGCAGCGCGTCGCCGGGCGGCGTTCTTCTCCCGTCCATAGGGAGAAAAAAGAACCGCTCCGTGATCCCAGGCCGTCGGACTCGATCGCGTCTTGATCGAGAAACCCCAGGATTCGCGGGTTCGACCAAGCCTCGGGATGTCGACGAGAACGACAACCGCGTTTCGGGACGCTCTGGACCCGATCGAATTTTTTCGCGCAACGGCCGTAAGGGGCCGGAGCGTCCCGAAACGCCCTTTCCCACCCCCGCGCCGCACGGCGCCGGGGCGCGCTCGCGCGGGCGCATAAACACAGTCCCTCACCCTGAGGAGCCTGCGCAGCAGGCGTCTCGAAGGGTCGGCCACGGCGCGCGGAGCATCCTTCGAGGCTTTTTGCGTTCCGCAAAAAGCGCCTCAGGATGAGGGGATTGTTTTCCTAAATCACCAAAAGCTCTGCGGATCGACGTCCACAGCCACGCGCACGCCGCCGCGCTCCTTGGGCGCCGCCGCCAGCATGGCGCGCAGATAGGCCTGCAGATCGGCGCTCTTGGGCGCCTTCACCAGCAGGCGGAAACGATAGCGCCCGCGAATGAGCGAGATGGGCGCCTCGGCCGGGCCGAGCACCACGATCTCATCGGCCTCCGGCAGGCCGCCGGCCGGGGCGACGCGATAGCGATCGGTGGAGGGCAGCGAATGCCCCGCCCGCGCCAGAGCGCGCGCATGGGTCTCGGCGGCGCCGGCGTCCTTGGCCGAGACGATCAGCGCCGCGAGGCGTCCGAAGGGCGGCAGGCCGGCGCGCTCGCGCAATCGCGTCTCCTGCGCGTAGAACGCCTCCGCCTCGCCGGAGAGAATGGCGCGAATGACCGGATGGTCGGCCTGCCAGCTCTGAATCAGCGCGCTGCCCGGCTTGTCGCCGCGGCCGGCGCGGCCGGTCACTTGGTTCAGCAGCTGAAAAGTGCGCTCGGCGGCGCGGGGATCGCCGCTGCCGAGCCCGCTGTCGGCGTCCACCACGCCGACCAGAGTGAGAAAGGGGAAATTATGCCCCTTGGCCACCAATTGCGTGCCGATGACGATATCGAAAGCGCCGGCCGCGATCTCGGCGAGCTCGCGGCGCAAGCGCTCCTGCCCGCCTGGAAAATCCGAGGAGAGCACCAGAGTGCGGGCGTCCGGGAAGAGGATCGCCGCCTCCTCCGCCAGCCGTTCGACGCCCGGCCCGCAGGCGGTGAGCGAATCCTCCGCCTCGCATTCCGGGCATATGTGCGGGCGGCGCTCGACATGGCCGCAATGATGGCAGACCAGCGCGCGGCGAAAGCGATGCTCGACCAGCCAGGCGTCACAATTCTCGCAGCGGAAGCGATGGCCGCAGCTGCGGCACAGAGTGAGCGGCGCATAGCCGCGCCGATTGAGGAAGAAGAGAACCTGCTCGCCGCGCGCGATCGTCTCCTGCGCCTCCGCCACCAGCCGCGGCGCGAGCCAGCGTCCGCGCTCCGGCCCATTGGCGCGCATGTCGATCGCCTCTATCCGCGGCATGGGCCTCGCATTGGCGCGGGCGGTGAGGCGCAGATAGCCGTAGCGGCCGGTCTGCGCATTGACGCGCGTCTCGATGGAGGGCGTGGCCGAGGCGAGCACGATGGTCGCGCCCTCGAGCCTCGAGCGCACCACCGCCATGTCGCGGGCGTGATAGGCGACGCCATCCTCCTGCTTATAGGCGGCCTCATGCTCCTCATCGACGACGATGAGCCGCAAATTCGAGAAGGGCAGGAACAGCGCCGAGCGCGCGCCGGCGACGACCTTCACCTCGCCGAGCGCGACGCCGCGCCACAGCCGCGCGCGCTTGCGCTCGGAGACGCCGGAATGCCATTCGGCGGGCTTGGCCCCGAAACGCGCGGCAAAGCGCTCGAGGAATTGCGCGGTGAGCGCGATTTCCGGCATCAAGACCAGCGCCTGCCCGCCGGCGCGCAGAGCCGCCGCGACGGCCTCGAAATAGACCTCCGTCTTGCCGGCGCCGGTGACGCCCTCCAGCAGAAAGGGCCGATAGCCGCCCTGCTCCACAGCGCTCGTCAGCGCCTCGGCGCCCGCGAGCTGCTCGGCCTCCAGCGGCGCGCGCGCGAAATCGGGATCCAGCGCGCCGGCGACGGGCTCCGGCGGCAGAGCGACGGCCTCGAGCGCGCCGGCGTCGACCAGCGCATCGACGACACCATTGGAGCAGGCCGCCGCGCGGGCGAGCTCGCCCTTGGAGAAAGTGAGGCCGCCCTCCGCCGCCTCTATGACGCGCGCCCGCGCCGCCGTCATGCGCTCGGGCGGCGGACCGGCGAGCCGATAGCCGACGCGGGGCGTCTCCGGCGCCGCCTCCTCCACCGCGCGGGTGGCGAGGCGCAGCGCCATGCCGCGCGGCGCCAAGGTCCAGCGCGCCACCCAATCGACGAAGCTGCGCAACGTCTCGCCCAGCGGCGGCCGGTCATATTTGGCGATGACGGATTTGAGATTGCCCGGCCCGGCGGCGCCCGCCGGCGCGACCGACCAGACGACGCCGAAGGATTTGCGCGTCGCCAGCGGAACCTCGACGCAATCTCCCGGCGAAAGCCGCAGCGCCGGCGGCGCGTAATAGGAATAGGCCATATCGACGGCCACCGGCAGCAGGATCTCGACGATCTGCGCCCCTTCCCTCGTGTCCGCCTCGCCGCTCATGGGCGTTGTCTTAAAGTGTTTTCGAGCGAAGTGGGAATTGGTTCGCTTGAAGAAAACACGACCGAAGGACGAAGCTCCGATATTTTGGGCGGCGGGCGCTCAGCGGGCGGCGATCCGCTTCGCCGCGTCGCGGCGGGGCTGGGCGAATTTCGTCCGGCTCCGCTCGCTCACCGGCCTCTCGCTCGCCGGCTTGTCGCTCGCGGGCTTGACGGCGGCCGGGGGCGCTCCCACATCCAGCTCGCTGGTGAAATAACGGGTCAATTCGGAGACGATCATCGACTTCACATCGGCGCCGAGCGCGGTGAGGACGACACGATAGCAAGCGCTCGGAGGACCATAGACCTCATGCGTCTTTTGATCGATCAGCTCGTCACGCCGCATGATCTCGACCAGCTTCTTCTCTTCCAGAGATTTGTCGATGACGGCAAAGAGGCGCGTTCGCGCATCGGCTCTGTCATAGTCGCATTTGACCGCATCGGCGCCGAGCCTGTCCATGCTCGCGGCGTCGAGCGGAAGAAGATGGATCAACCGCTCCACCTCGCGCGGCCCGAGGTTTCGCGCGCGGGCGATGAGATCGCCCATGGAGTTCTTTTTCGCGCCGAGATCGGGGTTGATCTCGAAAGCCTTTTGTCCGAGCGCAAGCTTGAAATCGCCGATCTCGACCGACTGAACCTTGGAGAGCAGCATCAGCGCCGAGTCGGGCCGCTCATAGACGAAGACCCCGGCTGCGGCGGTCGGCGCGCCGATCGCCGTCGCCAGGGTCACGCTCTTGATGAAATCAAAAAGGTTCTTGGCAAAATCGGTCATCGCAATGCTCCGTCCCAATGTCTCTTGCTCGTTTCGAACGCTGAGATATTGCGGGACGGGGCTCCGAGCTTCTGTGCTCGCGCGCACAAGCCGATGAACGAAGCGTTAAGAAATCTCCGGGGGCCGGCGGCCGAGAGCGCGCGAGGGCCGCGCGCGCAAAAGATCGATCTCCTTCGACAGCGGTCCGCCGCGATCGAAAGCGAGCTGCGCGAGCGGCGCGATGAGCGTGTGGCGCGCGCCTCCGCCGAATGCGAATTGCGTGACGCACATCACAGATTCGCCGGTCTCGAAAATAGAGGTGACGATGCAGTCGGGAGAGAGAGCGCCGGTGTGAACGAGGGATTGCGCCTTGCGCCGCAGAATGGGACGCATCCGCGCGCGGGCTGGAAGATAGAGCGACAGGTCGCGCCAGCCCCCCTGGGCGTCGCGCGAGACATGATCCATCTCGAAATCTCCTTTGGGCAAATCTCTCGTGATCCGAGCGTCGCCGATGACCGAATGGACGCCATCATAGATCAGCGCCCTGTCACCGTCCTGTCGGGAGAGCGTATCGTCAAAGGAATTTTTGGAATTTTCGGCTGAAAATCATGTTACGCGAAGGTTATGCGAGGTTCGTGTGAGCTTCGTGAAATATTCGCGTTACGTTATACGCGCTATTACGGAGACGGGCGGCGCGGCTGCTCGCGCGCCGCGCCCATCGACGGCCGCTCAGACGAGCATGGCCGCCGGATGCTCGATCAGCCGCTTGAACTCCGCGAGCAGCGTGGCGCCCAGCGCGCCATCGACGGCGCGATGATCGACGGAGAGGGTGACGCTCATGATCGTCGCCACGGCGGGCGCGCCATTTCTGGCGATGATGCGCTCCTCGCCGGCGCCGACGGCGAGAATCGTCGCATGCGGCGGATTGATCACGGCGGCGAAATTCTTGACGCCGAACATTCCGAGATTGGAGACGGCGGTCGCGCCGCCCTCATATTCATTGGGCTTCAATTTTCGTTCGCGCGCGCGCCGCGCCAAATCCTTCAGCTCGATCGCGATCTCGCGGAAATTCTTGGTCTCGGCGTTGCGCACGATGGGCGTCACCAGCCCGCCGGGGATGGAGACGGCGACGCCGACATCGGAAGATTTGTGCTTCAGCATCGCCGTCTGCGTGAAGGTGACATTGGCGTCGGGAACCTTCTGCAGCGCCAGCGCCATGGCCTTGACGATGATGTCGTTGACCGAGACCTTCCACTCGGGCTCGCCATTCGCGCCCTTGGGCGCGGCGCTGTTGTAATCCTCGCGCAGATGCAGCAGCGCGTCGATCTCGCAATCCGTCTGCAGCGCGAAATGCGGAATCGTGCGCACCGCCTCGACCATGCGCCGCGCGATCGCCTTGCGCATCGAATCATGAGGAACCTCGGTGAAGGAGCCGGGCGCGAAGAGCTGGCGCACCACGGCGTCCGACATTCCGACCGGCGCCTCGATCACCGGGGCGGAAGACGGCGCCGCCACGGGCCGCGCGCCGGAGCCGAGCGCCGATTTCACATCGCGCTCTATGATGCGGCCATGCGGGCCGGAGCCCTTCAGAGCGGAAAGATCGAGTCCGCCTTCCCTGGCCAGCCTGCGCGCCAAGGGGGAAGCGAAGATGCGTCCGTCGGCTCCGCCGGGGGCGAGCCGCTCGTCTCCAGAGAGAGCCATGAGGTCACCTATAGAGAACAGCCTTCGCCGCCGCGATCACATCGGCGACGGAAGGCAGAGCCAGCTTCTCGAGATTGGCGGCATAGGGCATGGGCACGTCCTTGCCGGTGACACGCAGAACGGGGGCGTCGAGATAATCGAAGGCCTCCTCCTGCACGCGGGCGGCGATCTCCGCGCCTATGCCGCATTGCGGCCAGCCCTCCTCCACCGCCACGCAGCGGCCGGTCTTCCTCACCGATTCGATGATGGCGGGAACATCCATCGGCCGCAGCGTGCGCAGATCGACGACCTCCGCCTCTATCCCCTCCTTGGCCAGCGCCTCGGCGGCCGAAAGACAATGGATGACGCCGATGGAGAAGGAAACGAGCGTCACATCCGTTCCCGGCCTCGCGATGCGCGCCTTGCCGATGGGAATGAGGAAATCCTCGAGCATGGGCGTGTCCCATTGCTTGCCGTAGAGAATCTCGTTCTCGAGGAAGACGACGGGATTGGGATCGCGAATGGCGCTCTTCAAGAGCCCCTTGGCGTCGGAGGCGTTGGAGGGTGCGACGACCTTCAGCCCCGGCACTTGCGAGAACCAGGCCGCGTAATCCTGGCTATGCTGCGCGGCGACACGGGCGGCGGCGCCATTGGGGCCGCGAAAGACGATGGGGCAATTGATCTGCCCGCCGGACATATAGAGCGTCTTGGCCGCGGAATTGACGATGTGGTCGATCGCCTGCATGGCGAAATTGAAGGTCATGAATTCGCAGATCGGCCGCAGCCCAGCGAAGGCGGCGCCGACGGCGAGGCCGGCGAAGCCATATTCGGTGATCGGCGTGTCGACGACGCGGCGCGGGCCGAATTCCTGCAGCAGGCCCTGCGTGACCTTATACGCCCCCTGATATTCCGCGACCTCCTCGCCGATGACGAAGACATTTTGGTCGCGGCGCATCTCCTCGGCCATGGCGTCGCGCAGAGCTTCGCGCATGGTCATGGGGAGGAGCGTCGTATCGGCCGGAATTTCGGGGACGGCGACTGCGGGCGAAGGAGCGGCGGGCTCGGCCGCAGTCGCGGCCGGCGCAGCGGGGACGGCGGCGGCGGCAGCCGCCTCCTGCGGAGCGGAGGCTGGAATATCCGGCGCCTTGGCGGGCGCAGGCGCGGCGTTCTCGGTGGGGGCGGCGGCCGGCGTCGAAGGCGGAGCCTCCGCGGGGCCGATCTCCTCGCCCTCCTCGGCGATGACGGCGATGGGCGTGTTGACGGCGACATTCTCGGCGCCGCCCGGCACGAGGATGCGGGCGAGCACGCCCTCGTCCACGGCCTCCACCTCCATCGTCGCCTTATCGGTCTCGATCTCGGCGATGACATCGCCGGCCTTGACCTTGTCGCCTTCGTTCTTGAGCCATTTGGCGAGCTTGCCCTGCTCCATCGTGGGCGACAGCGCGGGCATGAGGACATTCACGGTCATGGATTTATCCGCACAATAAAGAGGGCGCGCGCTCCCTTCTCCCACTTGTGGGAGAAGGTGGCCCGGCGAAGCCGGGTCGGATGAGGGCTATCGCTGCAACAACCGCCTCGGGCCGTAAGTCTCGAAGGAGCAGAAAAATCGCGGGCCCTCATCCGACCCTCGCTGACGCGAGGGCCACCTTCTCCCGCAAGCGGGAGAAGGAGAAGAGCGCGATGAGCCCGCCCTTCCCTCATAGAACCACATCCGTCCACAATTCGCTTGGATCTGGCTCTGGATCATTGGTCGCGAAATCCGCCGCCTCGGACACGATGCGGCGCACGGCGGCGTCGATCTGCTTCAACTCGTCCTCGCCGATCCCGCCGGCCAGCAGACGGGCGCGCACCTGCTCGATGGGATCATGCTCCTCGCGCACGCGCTGCACTTCTTCCTTGGAGCGATATTTGGCAGGATCGGACATGGAATGGCCGCGATAGCGATAGGTCTGCGCCTCGATGAGGAAAGGCCCCTTGCCGGCGCGGCACCAGTCGAGCGCCTCGCGCGCAGCGGCGGCGACGGCGCGCACATCCATGCCGTCGATCTGCCGGCCGGGAATGTTGAAAGCTGTGCCGCGCATGGAAAAATTCGCCTGCGCGGAAGAACGCTCCACCGACGTTCCCATAGCGTAGCGATTATTCTCGACGATGAAGACGATGGGCAGCTTCCAGAGCTCCGCCATATTGAAGCTCTCGTAGACCTGGCCCTGATTGGCGGCGCCGTCGCCGAAGAAGGTCAGCGAGACGGAGCCGTCGCCGCGATAGAGATCGGCGAAAGCGAGGCCGACGCCGAGCGGGGCCGGCGCGCCGACGATGCCATGGCCGCCATAAAAATTCTTCTCGCGCGAGAACATGTGCATGGAGCCGCCCTTCCCTTTGGAATAGCCGCCCCGCCGCCCGGTGAGCTCCGCCATCACCCGCCTCGGCTCCATGCCGCAGGCGAGCATATGGCCGTGGTCGCGATAGCCGGTGATGAATTGATCTGTGGATTTCGCCGACATTCGCGCGCCGACGACCACCGCCTCCTGGCCGATGTAGAGATGGCAGAAGCCGCCGATGAGGCCCATGCCATACATTTGGCCGGCCTTCTCCTCGAAGCGGCGGATCAGCAGCATCGCCCGATAGGCGGATAGCTCCTGCTCGCGCGTGAAGGCCAGAATGCCGCCCTCGGCCTGCGCGCCCTCGGCGGCGCTGGCTACATCGGCGATTTTCGCGTGTCTGTCCGCTGCCGGCATGGCCGCCCGTCCTCGTCGTCGTTTGACAATATCTGGGAGCGCGTGAGGCGAAGAGCGAGCCCTCGTCCCTCCCGCATCGCGGCGAGGGCTCCGCCTTCGGCAGAATAGCTCGAGCGCGCGCCGAAAACGAGCCGTCTCGCGGCGCTGTCCTCAGCGACGCGTCGGCGACGCAGGCGGCGTGAGGATTACAATGTCGTTGCGATGCGCGCGGCCGAGCACCAGGCGCGCCTCCTCGTCCAGAATATCGGCGTCGACGACATCGCCGCGCACCAGCGCCAGCTTACGCTCCCATTGGGAACGCTCGGCCTTCAGCCCGCCGAGCTCGGCGCGCAGCTCGGCGATGCGCTGCTCATATTCGACGCCGGTCTTGAGCCCGCGCTGGCCATTGACGCCGTGCCAGACGAAATAGCTCGCCACGAGCCCCGCCGCTCCGTAGAGCAGCAGGGGGATCACAAAGGAGCGCAGAACATGACGAGCGAACATGCCGCCACTTTGCGCGAACATTGTATAAGCGCCGTTAACGGCCTGGGTCTCGCCGAATCGGGCGGTCAGCGCCGCCCGCGCGCCACCCGCTCGATCTCCGCGCGCACGAGGCGCTCGACGAGATGCGGAAGATTGTCGTCGAGCCATTGCTTCAGCATGGGCCGTAGCATGTCCTGAGCATAGCGCTCGATGAGATCGGCCTCGCTGATGACGATGCTCGCCGCCAGCGCCTGGAAATGCGCGCCGATCGACATGGCCGCATCGGTCGAGACCAGCGGCGTCGGATCGTCATTGGCAGGCTCGAACGGGCTCGGCTCGATGCTCGCGATCATCTGCTCCTCGACCGGCTCATCCGCTATGTCCTGCACATAGGGCTCCTCGGCCGCCGCGACGACGGGCTCGTCGAGCGTTTCATCGACGACCTCCTCCGCCGTGTCCTCGGACCAGCGGCTCTGATCCGCCGATTCGGGAGCCGGCGCGGCTTCCTCTTCGGGAGCGGCGGACGGCCGCAGCCAGAAATCGGCGGGCTTGGCGGGCTCGACCGCGGGAACGGAGACGGGAGCCGGCGCGGCGACGACCGGCGCAGGGGCCGCGGGACGAGCGGCCACAGGCGCGCGCGCGGCGGGCGCAGGCGCGAGCGGCGCCTCCTCGCGCTGCGGCGGCTCGGCCGGGCGCTTCTCCTTGTCGCGCCTCGCGGCCGGCAAAGCGTCGTCGTCGGCGATGATGCGCCGGATCGATGCGAGGATCTCCTCCATCGACGGCTCGTGCGACCGGCGCTCGGCGTCGAGCGCCGGCGCGGTGATCGAAGCGTTCACTGCGCTCATGAGATGTGCTGCTTCCCGTCTCGCGGCGACGGCTCCGCAATATCATCGCCGCGCGCTATTCTTGTCCGCTCACTTCGAGCGTCGAGTCGCATCATCCGATGATTCCCCCCTTTGGTAAAACCACAGGGGTTGTGCGTAAGGGAGTTTGCACACGATTTTTTACGCAGCGCGGCCTTATCGCGCGGCGCTCAGCGCTCGGCGGGCGTGTCGACGCCGATCCACATGCCGCGCACCTGCTCGAAATGCGTCGTCGGATCATAAGCGACGACATCGAGCTTCAAGCTGTCGGCCGAGAGGCGCCCGATGGAGCCGAGCGCCGCGTAAGACGCGACGACGCGATCGCGCTGCGCGATGATGAGCGAGACGCGCGCATTGAGCAGCGCATATTGCGCATTGAGCACATCGAGCGTGGTGCGCTGTCCGACCTGCGCCTCCTCGCGCACGCCGCGCAGAGCGATTTCCGCCGCCTTGACAGCAGCTTGACCGGAGAGAATCGAAGCGCGCGCAGTGTCGAGCTGCGCATAGCTGGAGACGACGCTGGCGCGCACGCTGTCGCGCTGCAGATCGGCGTTGAAGCGCGCCTGGCCCAATTGCTCCTTGGCTTGTCGAATCGATGCGTATTCGGAGCCGCCCTGATAGATCGGCACGTCGAGCCGTCCGCTCGCGCCGGCGGAGAATTGCCGAGTCGCGGGCGATCCCAGAAAGGAATCATATTGCTGCGATAGCTGCGCGGCGACCGAGAGAGTCGGCGCCAGCGCGCCTTCCGCCACCTTCACCGCAGAAGCGGCGACATCCACCTGATGCTGCGCGGCGACGACGCCCGGATGCTCGACGATGGCGACGGCGATCGCCTGATCGAGCGATTTCGGCAACAGCGATTCGACCGATTGCGCCGGCTGCAGATTTTTCGCCTCGGCGCCGATGATCTGGCGATAAGTGGCGACGCTGGTCTTCAATTGCCCCTGGGCGCCATAGAGCTCGGTGCGCGCCTGAGCGAGAGTCGATTCGGCCTGGGCGACATCGGTGCGCGTCACCTCGCCCACTGCGAATCGATCCCGCGTGCGCTCGAGCTGCTGCTCCAGCACGGCGACATTGTTCTTGCGCAGATCGAGCACCGCCGTGTCGCGCAGAACATTCATATAGGCGGTTGCGCCATTCTGCAGCGTCGCCTGCTCGGTGAGCCGCATCCCCTCGCGCGCGGCGTAGACGCCCGATTCGGCCTGACGCACGGAATTGCCGGTGCGGCCGCCGTCATAGAGAGTCTGCGACAGGCTCAGCGTGGCGCCGCGCGGATAGCCGACATATTCGTCATACATATAGGTGCGCTGGCCGGTCAGCTGGCTGCGGCCGGCCGGAATCTTGATGTTGGAGTTCTGCGGCCCGGCGCTCGCCGAAATGCTCGCTTTGGGACGCATTCCGGCGGCGGCCTTGGGCGCGTCCTCGTCCTTGGCGCGCACATTGGCGCGCTGCTGATTCATGTCTGGATTGCCGCGATAGGCGCGCGCCAGCGCCTCCTTCAGCGTCTCCGCGCCGGCGGCGGACGGAGCCGCGAGGCCGAGGGCCAAAAGCCAAAGCCCGAGCCAGGACGACGGACGCAATTCGACGATACGCATTCCACAAAGACCCGCTCTGGAACAAAGCGCGCCCGGCGCTCGACGAGAGCGCGGGGCGAGCCCTACGGCCTACTCACGGAACACGACGCTCGAAACAGGGTGAATCCAAGCCGAAACAACGAAGGCTTTGGACTGATCGCCCTCAGAACACGAAACCCGGCGCTTTTTCAAAGCCCTCCAGAACGGGAGCGGAAGCGTCGAACAAAGCGCGCGCGCCGGCCGGAGCGCCGCCGGAGCGGTCGAAGCGGGTGACGGCCCAGCCGGCGTCCGGCTCCGCCTTGGCGATGGCGAGCAGCCGGCCGTCAGGGGTGAGCTGCTCGAAGAGACGATCGAGCCCCTCCTCGACCGCGCCTTGCACGACGATGACGTCGAAGGGCGCGGCGGCGGGAACGCCGGCCGTGAGCGGGCCGGTCTCGACGCGCACATTGGTCGCGCCGATGAATTGCAGATAGGAGCGCGCCGTCGCCGTGAGGCGGGCGTCGTCCTCGAGGGCGACGATCTCGCGCGCCAGCGGCGACAGCAGCGCCGAGGAGTAGAAAGTGCCGCCGGCGATATCGAGCACGCGATCGGTCTCGCGAATGCCGGCGTCCTGCAGCAGGCGGGCGAGCACCAGCGGCGGCAGCAGCGCCCGGCCGGGACGGCCATTCTCGTCCTCGAGCGTCAGCGCGAGATCGGAATAGGCGAGCGGGGCGAGATCGTGCGGCAGGAAGAGCTCGCGCGGCACGGCGAGGAAGCGCCGCAGCAGCGGCAAATCCGTCACATCGAATGTGCGCAGCTGCCGCTCGACCATCGTCTGGCGCAGGGTCGCGGTCGCCGCGCCTTGTTGCGAATTCGTCTCTGCGTGGAGCTCAGCAGCTTCGGCCATCGACCTTCCGGCGTCGCGCCGGCCTCTCGCGGGGGGTCTCGACGACGGCCGCCGGTCCGCCGCGGGCGCCCCGCCTCATGAAAGACGCCAAAATTCCAAAGAAGGCGTTCGGACGGGCCGGCACCTCTCGCCGAACGCATTCGCTTCGCCGCGCTGCAAGAGCTCGGCCGTGCGCTTTATAGGTTCGCGCCGCGCCCATGTCCATGGCGGCCCGGCGCGTTCCCCCCTCAATTCCGCTCGAGCTCGCCGAGCAAAGCGCCGGCGGGATCGTCCTGGGCGAGGGCGCGCATCTGCGCCAGCGTGCGATTGTCCAGCACATTGGCGATGGCGTCGCGGGCTTCCAGCATCAGCAGCCGCACGGTGCAGCGGGCCTCGTCCTCGCAATCGTCGCAGCGGCGATAGACCGTGCGGCTGGCGCATTGGATCGGCGCCAGCGGCCCGTCCAGCACCCTTATGATGTTCCCGACGCGTATCTCCTGGGGCGCGCGCGCCAGCGTGTAGCCGCCGCCCTTCCCCTTCTTGGAATGGACGAAGCCGGCGTTGCGCAGCTCGCCGAGGATGGCGTCGAGAAATTTCTTGGGGATTTGATTCGCCGCGGCGATATCGGTGACGAGCGCCGTCCGCCCCGGCTCGAAGCCGGCCAGATAGACCATCGCCTTCAATCCGTATTTCGCTTTCTTCGTCAACATCGAGCGGCGTCTCCTCGCATCCGCCTCGCCGGCGTCAGGGGTTAATTTTTCTCCGGCGAACGGATTCTACAGCAAAATGGCGCCATTGCGCGCCCATTGTCCACTCGCGACCCACTCCCCGGCGCCCGCCGGCGCGCGGGGCCGAATGACATTTTTCTTCTACAGCCTATAAAATACATCGAAAAATCAGACCGAAAGCTCATTCGCCGGCGCGCCGACCGCCTCGCCGCCCTCGACGCGCGAATTCGGCGGCCAGGCCGAGGATGCGTAACGCTAGGGTCACAGCCGCGGCCGACCGGCTCGAGCGTCGCTTCTTACCTTGACATGTTATAGTATTTTTGTGGACTATAGGAAAATCATTCTCGAACGCCACGGACGAGCCAATGGACGCCATCGATCGGCACATTCTTTCGATTCTGCAGGAGGACGCCTCCCTCTCCATCGCCGACATAGCGGCGCAGGTCGGGCTGTCGCAAACGCCCTGCTGGAAGCGCATTCAGCGGCTGGAGGCGAGCGGCGTTCTGCAGGGCCGGGTCGCCCTGCTCTCGCCCGAGAAGCTCGGCCTCGGCCTCAGCGTCTATGTCTCCATCGTGGCCGGCGAGCATTCGGACGCCTGGCTCGACCGCTTCACCGGCGCCGTCGCGGCTATGCCGGAGGTGGTGGAGTTCTATCGCATGGCCGGCGACGTCGATTACATGCTGCGCGTGGTCGTGTCCGACATGGTCGCCTTCGACGAATTCTACAAGCGGCTGATCGCGGTCGCGCCTCTGCGCAATGTCGTGTCGCGCTTCGCCATGGAGCGGATCAAGGCGACGACCGCTCTGCCGCTGGAAACCGCCCCGCCCATCGCTTTTCCCCGCGCGCGCCGGGTGGCCGAAGAAGCCGTTGCAGGATAAGCTCTGCGACAAGCGCGTCAGCGACCAACACTATATTCGAGGAGCAACTCATGTCAGAGGCAGTATCGGCGCCGATTTACATCCCTTCGGAAAAACCGGGGCGCGGCCGCATTTATGATTCGATCACGCAGACCCTCGGCGATACTCCGCTGGTGCGTTTCGACCGTCTCGCCAAAGAGAAGGGCGTCAAAGCCAATCTTCTCGGCAAGCTCGAATTCTTCAATCCGCTCGCCAGCGTGAAAGACCGCATCGGCGTCAATCTCATCGACTCGCTGGAGAAGAGCGGCCGCATCGCGCCGGGCCGCAATCTGCTCATCGAGCCGACCTCCGGCAACACCGGCATAGCGCTCGCCTTCGTCGCCGCCGCGCGCGGCTACCGCCTCGTTCTGGTGATGCCGGAATCCATGTCGATCGAGCGTCGGCGCATTCTCGCCGTGCTCGGCGCCGAGCTGGTGCTGACGCCCGCCGCGCAGGGCATGAAGGGCGCCGTGGCCAAGGCCACCGAGCTCGCCGCCGAAAATCCCGACGCGGTCATTCCGCAGCAATTCGAGAATCCGGCCAATCCCGAGATCCACCGGATCACGACGGCCGAGGAAATCTGGAACGACACCAAAGGAGAGGTCGATTACTTCGTCTCCGGCGTCGGCACGGGCGGCACGATCACCGGCGTCGGCCAGGTGCTGAAGCCGCGCCGGCCCGGCCTCAAGGTCGTCGCCGTGGAGCCCGAGGATTCGGCGGTGCTCTCCGGCCGTCCGCCGGGACCGCATAAGATTCAGGGCATCGGCCCGGGCTTCGTGCCGCCGATCCTCGACCGCACGGTCATCGACGAGATCATCACCATCGGCAATCAGACGGCCTTCGACACAGCGCGCCAGCTCGCCAAATTCGAAGGCATTCCGGTCGGCATCTCGTCCGGCGCCGCCGTCGCGGCCGCGCTCGAAATCGCCGCGCGTCCGGAGGCCGAGGGCAAGAATATCGTGCTGATCATCCCCGACTTCGCGGAGCGCTATCTCTCGACCGCGCTGTTCGAAGGCGTCTGATCCCGGCGGGCGCGATCCGGACATCGGTTCGGGTCGCGCCGCTTCGAGGTCGAGGAGCTTCGAACATGCCGAACGCCGCTCGCAGTCGCGCGATCGCGTTTTTCGCCGCCTTATGCGCGATTCCGGTCATTCTTCACGCGGCGCTCGACGAGCCGAAAGGCGCGGCGCCCGGCGTGGCCGAAGACACGCTCCTCTTGCGTTACGAAAAAGTCGAATTCTTGAATATCCAGCTGTTGCACCCCGACACGACGGGACTTCCTCCGACGATCGACGCGTCGTCGATGATGGTCGAGTTTTATTTTTCGCGCGACGAGCTGTCGCGGATCGAGAAATTTTCGACCGATCACAAGCTGCGCCGAACGGATGTTACGATCGACGATATCG
This sequence comes from Methylosinus sp. R-45379, assembly GCF_001644125.1. Lineage (NCBI taxonomy): Bacteria > Pseudomonadati > Pseudomonadota > Alphaproteobacteria > Hyphomicrobiales > Methylocystaceae > Methylosinus > Methylosinus sp. R-45379. The sequence goes on along the minus strand of NZ_LUUM01000201.1, from coordinate 124,459 downwards.
TCGTCGCCTCCGACCTGTTCAGCCCGTTCGCGGGATTGCGCGAAATCGTCGAGCAGGGCCACGCATATCTGGCCGTCGCCACAGGCTCCTTCGACCAGCAAAGGCTGATCGAAGGAAAGGCGCAGCTGCGAATTCGGGTTCGAAAGCCGTAATCCCGGCCGTTCACGTCACATGCGGCGGCGCCGCCTTGCCGCGTCGCTCCAAATGGCGACGACCGAAGCGGCCGCTCCAATAAGCGACGAAGACGATGAAGAAATAGATCAGCAGCATCCAGGGCCAGCGCTCGCTGGCGCTCTCCGCCTTGTCGGAGAATTTGATCCAGCCTTCGAAGAGATATTCGACGCCGAAGCCGAAGATGAAGGTGAGGATCAGCACGGTCTTCCACCAGGACAGGCGAAAAAAGCCGATCGTGAGCGCGACCATCAGGGCGACGACGCCGACGCCATTGATGAACTGCTGCAACAGGCCTTCGAAGAACAATGTGATCAGGCGAACGACCAAGACCATGCGGCGCCCCTCTGCGATCGACGAAACACGCGCATACTACACATTCGGCAGATGCTGCGCGAGCGCCTCCAGCACCGCCATGCGCACGGCGACGCCCATTTCCACCTGATCTCTGATGAGCGAGCGGGGGCCATCGGCCACGCTCGAGTCGATCTCGACGCCGCGATTCATCGGGCCTGGATGCATCACCAGCGCATCGGGCGCGGCATAGGCGAGCTTCTCCTCGTCGAGACCGAAGAAATGGAAATATTCGCGGCTGCTCGGCACGAAGGCGCCATTCATGCGCTCGCGTTGCAGCCTCAGCATCATCACTATGTCCGCGCCAGCGAGCCCAGAGCGCATATCGTGGAAAACCTCGACGCCGAGCCGCGACAGCGAATCGGGCGCGAGAGTGGAGGGGCCGACCGCGCGCAGCCGCGCGCCCAGCGCGCTCAGCAGAATGATGTTGGAACGCGCGACGCGCGAATGCAGCACATCGCCGCAGATCGCCACCGTCAGCCCCTCGATGCGGCCCTTGTGGCGGCGGATCGTCAGCGCGTCCAGCAGCGCCTGCGTCGGATGCTCATGGGCGCCGTCGCCGGCGTTGACCACGGCGCAATCGACCTTGCGCGCCAGCAGATGCACGGCGCCGGCGCGGGCGTGGCGCACCACCAGAATATCCGGCCGCATGGCGTTGAGCGTCATCGCCGTGTCGAGCAGCGTCTCGCCCTTCTTCTCCGAGGAATTGGCGACCGACATGTTCATGACGTCGGCGCCGAGCCTTTTGCCTGCGATCTCGAATGAAGCCTGCGTGCGGGTGGAAGATTCGTAGAAAAGATTGACCTGGGTGCGTCCGCGCAGAGTGGCGCGCTTCTTCTCCACCTGGCGGGAGACCTCGATCGCCTCCTCGGCCATGTCGAGCAGAGTGAGAATGTCGATGCGCGACAGCCCCTCTATGCCGAGCAGATGGCGGTGCGGAAAAGCGGGATGCGGTTTTTGCGGCATGCCGCCGTCTATAACAGTTTCCCACGCGCTGGCCAGCCTTCCCGCCGGACGCTCATGGTTGAGAAATCCTCGAGACGATCGCTCGAAAGCGACGGCGGAACCAAAGGGGATGAAAAAGAGTTCTCGTTTTTGCCCGTCTCAGAGACGCTCTTTCCCAGAATTCTTCGCGAAACAGGAGATCGCCATGCACATTCGGCTCGGCTCGCCGCTCCTCGCGGCGGCCCTCTCCCTCTGCGCCGCCACGGCCATGGCGGCGACCACCGTCGCCACCGACTTTTCCAACATGCGCTCCGGCCCGGGAGCGCGCTGGCCGGTCATCGCCCAAATCCCGGCCGGCGCCAAAATCCGGCTCGACAATTGCGGGCCGGGCTGGAAACACGATTGGTGCCAGATCCGCTACAAGGGCAAGCGCGGCTTCGTCGCCGCCAACACGCTCGAGCCGACGATGAAGAATGTCGTCGTCGCGCCGCTCGTCACCCGCGACACCACGGCCGTGCGCTCCGGCCCCGGCGGAAATTGGAAGGTGGTCGCCAAGATCCCGCCGGGCCAGAAGGTTGCGGCGTCCGCTTGCCAAAAGGGCTGGATGACCAGCTGGTGCAAAGTCACCTATGAGGGCAAGTCCGGCTATGTGGACCGCAATTATCTGAAGCGGAAGGGCGCGGTCTTCGCCCGCTAAAGAGATTTCCCCCCGCGACGAGACAGCCCGCGGCCGCGGGCTTTTTCTCGCGCTTATGCTCTCGCAGACTATCTTAGACGATGCCCGCTCACGCGCCCTCGAGCCGATTGACATATGCTCAGTGAGAGCATATCTGTAGCGCGAAGAGTGGTTGGCGAGGGTTGCTCAATCCCGCCATGACACTTAAGCTACAAAATAAGCCTCCGTCGGGCGGCGCCCGAAGGAGTTTTTGATCGACCGACTTATGCTCGAATTGAGCATAAGTGAGGATGGAGCAAGGTCCATGACCCTCACCTTCCCCGAGAAGAAGCGCCTCGATGCGCCCGCCATCGGCGCGCTCGTCGGAGCGGAGCAGCGCTTTCCCGTGCTGCCCATGCCCAATCTCGCCTGGAACAAGGAGGTCGAGACCGCGACCGCCCATCTCTATGAGCGGGTGGCGAAGGTCATGCCGGCGATCGAATGGGCGTTCCATGCGCCTTATGTGAAGGCGATCAACGAGCTGAAGCGGGAACGCAACGCCGTCATCCTCGCCCACAACTATCAGACGCCGGAGATCTATCACTGCGTCGCCGATTTCGTCGGCGACAGCCTGCAGCTCGCCAAGCTCGCCGCCTCCTCGGACGCCGAGATCATCGTGCAGGGAGGCGTGCATTTCATGGCCGAGACCTCCAAGATTCTGAGCCCCGAGAAAGTGGTGCTGATGCCCGATCTCGAGGCCGGCTGCTCGCTCGCCGCCTCCATCACCGCCGCCGACGTTCGCGCGCTGCGCGCCGAATATCCGGGCGTGCCGATCGTCGCCTATGTCAACACTTCCGCCGAAGTGAAGGCGGAGGTCGACATTTGCTGCACCTCCTCCAATGCGCTGAAAGTGGTGGAGAGCCTCGGCTCCGACCGCGTCATCATGCTGCCGGACCGCTATCTCGCGGAGAATGTCGCCGCGCAGACCAAGGTGAAGATCATCGCTTGGCGCGGCGCCTGCGAAGTGCATGAGCGCTTCACCGCGGAAGAGCTCGAGACCTATCGCGCCGATCATCCGGGCGTGAAGATCATCGCCCATCCCGAATGTCCGCGCGAGGTGGTGGAGATTTCCGATTTCGCCGGCTCGACCGCGGCGATGATCGATTATGTGCGCACGAAAAAGCCGGCGCGCGTGCTGCTCGTGACCGAATGCTCCATGGCCGACAATGTCGCCGCCGAGACGACGGGCACCGAGTTCATCCGCCCCTGCAATTTCTGCCCGCATATGAAGCGCATCACACTGCCGAAGATTCTCGACGCGCTGGTCCATATTCGCGAAGAGGTGACGGTCGATCCGCTGATCGCCGCGCGCGCGCGCGTCTCCGTGCAGCGGATGATCGATCTGGGTTGATGGACGCCCTTCTCCCGCTTGCGGGAGAGGGATACTTCAAGGAGCGCGGCCATGACGGCTCGATACGAGGCTTTGATCGCAGCGATCGACGCCGCCAACGCCGACGATCCGCGCAAGGTGACGATCGACGGCGCCGAGCGCGCTTTCGAGATCGTCTATGCCGAGCGCATGACGGCGCGCCTCTCCGCGCTCTATCCCGAGGCCTCGGAACTGCTGCAAATCGCGACGCGCGCGCAGCATTTGCGCCGCTGGGACATTCCGCGCGAGAATTTCCCGCTCGGCCGCCACGGCTATAATGATTGGCGCAAGGAGTGCCGCGTGCATCACGCGCGCCGCGTCGGCGAGCTCATGCGCGCGCAGGGCTATGAGGAAGAAGAGATCGCCCATGTCGGCGCGATCATCCGCAAGGAAAAGCTGAAGAAGGACCGCGACTCCCAGGCGCTGGAGAATGTCGCGGCAATCGTCTTCCTCGAGCATTATTTCGACGATTTCCACGAGAAATACAAAGATTACGACGATGAGAAGATCGTCGACATCCTCGGCAAGACGCTGTGCAAAATGTCGCCCAAGGGCCACGGCGCGGCGCTCGCCCTGCCCTTGCCGGAGCGCACGCGCACGCTGGTGGCGGCGGCAATCGCCAAGGAGAGCGAGGCGCTCGCCAAGCTCGCAACCGTAGCGATCGACTAATGGCCGGCGCGCCTCCTCGGGAGCTTTCACAGTGGTGACGCAGGCTCCCATCCTCATCGTCGGCGGCGGCCTCGCCGGCCTCTTCTGCGCGTTGAAGCTCGCGCCGCGTCGCGTCGCCGTGCTGACGCCGGGCTCCATCGACGAAGGCGCCGCCTCCTTCTGGGCGCAGGGCGGCGTCGCGGCGGCGGTGCTCGACACGGATTCGCCAGAGCGCCACGCCGAGGACACGCTGAAGGCAGGCGCCGGCATCGTCGATGCAGAAGTCGCGCTCGGCATGGCGCGAGAGGCGCGCGCGCGCATCGAAGACCTTCTCTCCTATGGCGTGCCCTTCGATCGCGCCGACGGCAAATTTACGCCCTCGCGCGAAGCTGCGCATTCGGAGCGGCGCATCGTGCGCGTGAAGGGCGACACGGCCGGCCGCGCGATCATGGAGACGCTCGTCGCCGCCGTCCGCGCGACGCCCTCGATCGAATTATTGGAAGGCTTTTCCGCGCAGGAATTGCTGACCCATGACGGCCGCGTCATCGGCCTGCGCGCACGCGGCCGCGACGGCCTGCTGCGCGATTTCTTCTCGCCCGCCACAGTGCTGGCGACGGGTGGAATCGGCCACCTCTATCGCGTCACCACCAATCCGAATGAGGCGCGCGGAATCGGCCTCGCAATGGCGGCGCGCGCCGGAGCGCTCGTCGCCGATGCGGAATTCGTGCAATTCCATCCGACCGCGATCGACATAGGCGTCGATCCGGCGCCTCTGGCGACGGAATCGCTGCGCGGCGAAGGCGCGATCATCGTCGATCGCTCCGGCCATCGCTTCATGGCCGAGATCGACCCCGCCGCCGAGCTCGCGCCGCGCGATATCGTCGCGCGTGGCGTCTTCGCTTCCATCGCGGCCGGAGGCGGCGCTTTTCTCGATGCGCGCGCGACTGTAGGCGCGGAGTTCCCCGTGCGCTTTCCGACCGTCTATGCGAGTTGCATGGCCGGCGGCGTCGATCCCGTGACCGCGCCCATTCCGATCGCGGCCGCCGCGCATTATCATATGGGCGGCGTCGCCACCGACGCGCGCGGGCGAACGTCGCTTCCCGGCCTCTGGGCGGCCGGAGAAGTCGCCTCCACCGGCGTGCATGGAGCCAATCGCCTCGCCTCCAACTCCCTGCTCGAGGCGGTGGTGTTCGCGGCGCGCATCGCAAACGATATCGGCGAGCAGAATGTCGAGGCTGCGCACGCCCCTGCCCCGTCGCCGGACGCAACAGACGCGCCCGAGCAAGGGCTCGTCAACGAGCTGCGCGATGTGATGGCGCGCGATGTCGGCGTCATCCGAGATGCGATAGGGCTCACGCGCGCGGCGCGGGCGATTCTGCGCATAGAGGCGGAAACGCCTCACGCGCAATTGCGAAATATGGCGCTGACCGCGCTATTGGTGACGAGCGCGGCGCTGGCGCGGCGCGAGAGTCGCGGCGCGCATTTCCGCTCGGATTTTCCGCAGGCGGAGGACGCTCTCGCGCATCGCTCCTATATGACAATGGCGCAAGCGCGCGCCATCGCCGAGGAGGCGCTGCAATGACGGCCGCCCCCTGGACGCTCCCCGCTCCGCTCGTCGAAGATGTCGTGCGCGCCGCTCTCGCCGAGGATTTCGGCCGCGCCGGCGACATCACCACTCAGGCGACGATCCCCGAGACCGCCTGCGCCCGCGCTGTCATCGCCGCGCGCGAGGATGGAATCGTCGCGGGCCTCGGCGTAGCGGCTTGCGCCTTTCGCCTCGTCGATCCCGCCGTCACCTTCCGGCCCGCGATGCTGGATGGCGCGCGCGTCGGCAAGGGCGATGTGCTCGCCCATATCGAAGGCCCCGCCCGCGCCATTCTCTCGGCGGAACGCGTCGCTCTGAATTTTCTCGGCCGGCTCTGCGGCATCGCATCGCTCACGGCGCGCTACGCCGAAAAAATCGCGCATACGAAAGCCAGGGTCTGCGACACGCGCAAAACGACGCCGCTGCTGCGCGCTTTCGAGAAATATGCGGTGCGCTGCGGCGGCGGCGCCAATCACCGCTTCGGCCTCGACGATGCGCTGCTGATCAAAGACAATCACATCGCCGTCGCCGGCGGCGTGGGCCGGGCGCTGCGCGCCGCCAAAGCCTTCGCCAGCCATATGACGAAGATAGAGATAGAGGTCGATACGCTGGAGCAGCTCGAGGAGGTCCTCGCCGAAGGCGCGGATATCGTGCTGCTCGACAATATGGCGCCCGAGCTGCTGCGCGCCGCGGTCGCGCTGATCGGCGGACGCATGCTCGCCGAAGCTTCCGGCGGCGTCACGCTGGAGACGATCGCCGCTGTCGCGGAGACGGGCGTCGATCTCATCTCCGTCGGCGCGCTCACGCATTCAGCGAAAACGCTGGATCTCGGCCTCGACATAGAGATCGGCTGATCTTCGACACGAAGGGGATCACACCTCGCGTCTGAGGCGCGCAAGCGCGGCGCTGCGATTGATCATCACCTCCTCGAAGCGCGATGAGAGCAGAAAGGCGAGCTCCTGCTCGCGCGTCACCGTCACCGGGTCTTGCGCGCGCAAATCCTCGTCGACGCGGCCGGGATGGCACATCACGAGATGCCGCTCGCCCGGCGCGCGCAGATAGGTTTCGAATTGCGCGGCGTAATCGCTCTGCGGATCGAAATCGGAAAAACCGGCGAAGCCTTCGTTGAGCAGAAATCCGCGCGCCACCGCCTCGCGCCGATAGCCACGGCCGATGGCGCGCACCACCAGCGCCTTGCGCATGTCGGAGCCGCGAATCACGATGCGATGCATCCGATCGCCGGCGTCGCGCAGCCAGAGCTTCTCGCCCATGAGGCCGCGCTTCTCCAGCGCGTCGAACAGCGCCGTGCGCACGCCGGGCAGCGCATGAACATGCTGATGCCCGTCGAGATGGTCCGGCGCGCGGCCCATCACCGCATAGTAACGGTCGATCTGGCGGTCGATCTCGGCGCTGATCTCCTCCATCGGCAGCTTTCCGCGCATGGCGGCGCGGATCACCTCGCGCAGCGGCGGAAACACGCCTCCGGGCGCGAATTTCGGCATATTGGTGAGCGGACGCCCGAGCGTCAGATTGAAATGCACGCCAATGTCGGCGTCATGCCGGCGGCGCGCCAGCTCCCGCCCCATGGCCGGCCAGCGATCGACATTGGTGAGCGCGGAGACGGCCGTCAGCCTGCCGGCGTCCAGCGCCTCGAGAATGCCGAGGCTGACGCCCATAGAGAGGCCATAATCGTCCGCGCAGAGCGCGATCGAGCGTTGCGCCGCCATTCGTTGTTCCCTTCCCCGCCCCTCTGACGCGCTTGCGCATTTTCGCGCGCCCGCCTAGGTCTTGCCCGGTTCGAACCTATAAGGCGAGCGATGGACGATAAAGCCGAAAATCCGCCTCCGGAGATATCCGTAGCCATCCCTGTCTTCAATGAGGCGGCCAATCTTCGCCCGCTCATCGACAGGCTGAAGCCCGTGCTGGAGCGCTCCGCCGCCTCTTTCGAGATCGTCTTCGTCGACGACGGCTCCTCGGACGAAACGCTCGCGGGATTGCGCGAATTGCATAAAGAGGACGCCCGCGTGAAAGCGGTGTCCTTCAGCCGCAATTTCGGCAAGGAGATCGCCATAGCCGCCGCGCTGGACCATTCCCGCGGCGCGGCCGTGGTGCTAATGGACGCCGATCTGCAGCATCCGCCGGAGACGATCGCGCAATTCATCACCAAATGGCGCGAGGGATATAAAAACGTCTATGGCGTGCGCCGCGACCGCGCCGGCGAGCCGCTGCTGCGCACCCTCTTCGCCAATCTGTTCTACGGCCTGTTCGATCGTTTCGGCGAGACGCCGCTGCCGCGCGGCGCCGGCGATTTCCGCCTGCTCGACCGCCAGGCCATCGACGCGCTCTCGCGCATGCGCGAGCGGGCCCGCTTCTCCAAAGGGCTGTTCGCCTGGATCGGCTTCAAATCGATCGGCGTGCCATTCGAGGTGGAGGAGCGCGCCTCCGGCCGCTCCAAATTCAATTACGCCAAGCTCATCCGCTTCGCGCTCGACGGGCTCATGTCCTTCTCCTCCGTGCCGCTGAAGGTCTGGGCGGTGGTGGGGATCATCGTCTCCACCTTCGCGCTCGCCATGGCCGCTTATTATTTCTGGCGCACGGTGTTTTATGGCGTGGATGTCCCCGGCTACGCCTCGCTGATCGTCTCCATCGCCTTTCTCGGCGGAATGCAGCTGTTCTCGCTCGGCGTGCTCGGCGAGTATATCGCCCTCATTTTCGGCGAGGTGAAAGGACGCCCGCTCTATCTCGTCGCGGAGCGGGTGGGGGTGGAAGAACAATGACGATCCAGCACGCGCGCGCCACCTCCCTCTCGAGGGCCATTGAAAGCACACATCCTCGCCCCCGCGACGTCATGGCCGGGCTTGTCCCGGCCATCCACGCCAGGACGCCGAGGCGGCTTAAGAAGTTTGGCCTGACGCCGAAGCTCCGGCGGCGCCCGCCGTGGGATGAATCCGTCGATAGCGGGCGCTTTCCTTCGGTTTCTCAGCTGCTTGGCGTGGATGGCCGGGACGAGCCCGGCCATGACGGCCACAGCGTCTCGCAATGTGTGAATCTGTTAGCCCTCGAGGGGAGTGTGTATCGCGGGCGCCGCCGCCGATGATTCGCAATCTCCTCTCCGTCGGCGGCTTCACGCTGCTCTCGCGCATCACGGGCTTTCTGCGCGATGTGATGCTGTCCGGCATTCTCGGCGCCGGGCTCGCGGCGGATGCTTTCTTCGTCGCCTTCAAGCTGCCCAATCATTTCCGCGCCATTTTCGGCGAAGGCGCCTTCAACGCCGCTTACGTCCCCTGCTATTCCAAGGCGCTCGAGCAGCAGGGAAAAGACTCGGCGAAAGAATTTTCGAGCGAGGTGTTCACGCTTCTGCTCGCCTCGCAGATCGTGCTGCTCGTTCTGATCTACGCATTCATGCCGCAATTTGTGGCGCTGCTCGCGCCGGGCTTCGACGATCGGCCGGAGAAATTCGAGCTCACCGTTTCGCTGACGCGCATCACCTTTCCCTATCTGCTGTGCATGACTCTGGTGACGCTGCATCAGGGCACGCTCAACGCCAATGGCCGCTTCGCCGCGCCCGCCTTCGCGCCCAATCTGCTCAATCTCTCCATGATGGCGGCGCTCGCGGTCGCCTTTCTATTTCCGAGCGCGGCCTATGCCGCCGCCTGGGGCGTGACCATTTCGGGCGTCTTGCAGCTCGCGCTGCTGATGGCCAACGCGCGCATGATCGGCGTGATGGAGGGCCTCGCGCGGCCGCATTGGACGCGCGTGCGCGAATTCTTCCTGATGCTGGGGCCGGCGGTGATCGGCTCGGCGAGTGGGCAGATCGCCATTTTCGCCGATACGATCATCGCCTCTATGCTGCCCGATGGCGGCGTCTCCTCGATCACTTACGCCGATCGCATCTATCAGCTGCCCAATGGCGTCATCGGCCTCGCGGCCGGCACTGTGCTGCTGCCGGAGATGAGCCGCCGCATCGCCGCCGGCGACGAGGACGGCGCCCATGCCGCGCAAAATCGCGTGATGGCGCTGACCATCGCGCTGGCCGCGCCTTTCTTCATCGCTTTCGTGACGATCCCCGAGCTCATCATGAGCGGCGTCTTCCTGCGCGGCGCCTTCACCCATGCCGACGCCGCCGCGGCGGCGGATGTGCTCGCGGCCTATGGCGGCGGGCTGATGGCGCTGGTGCTGATCGCCTCGGCGCGCGCGAGCTTTCAGGCGCATGGCGACACCAAGACGCCCATGTATGTCGCGCTCGGCGCCGTCGTGGTGAATGTGGGGCTGAAGATCGCGCTCTATGAGCCGATGGGCGCGCCGGGCCTCGCGACGGCGACCTCCGTCGGCCTCTGGATCAATTTAGCGGCGCTGATCGGCCTCGCGCTGCATCGCGGGGCGATGCGCTTCGACGAGACGTTTTTGCGTGTTTCGATCGCGAGCCTTTGCGCCAGCTTACCGCTGCTGGCGACCGCGCTCTATGGCTATGGGCCGGCGATGGCGCTGGCTGGGCGCCTCGGTCCCTTACGCGACATCGCCGCGCTGCTGCTGCTCGGCGCGGCGGGAGCGCTCGTCTATGGAAGCGTTCTCGCCGTCTGCCTGCGCGCCTTCGGTCTGCGCCTGTCGCAGCTGCGACGCAGACAACGCTAACTCGCTTCTGTCCACCGGCTGGACGCTCGGACGAGAGCCGTCTCACAAAAACTGCGACAGCCCCGGCACCGAATCGGTAATTTCCTTCAGCTTCTCCTTGCCGACTAGCCCCTCGGCGTGAGCGAAGAACTCCTTGGCGAGCGCCTGGCTCTGATCCATGGAGAGGCCGACGCTGGAGAGCCGTCCGGCGAGCGCCATCAGATCGCCCTTGGAGCCGCCAACGAGGCCGCCGAGCCCGCCCAGCAAGCCGCCGAGCAGCCCGCCATCCGCAGCCGGAGCCGCCTCGGCCGCGGCGATCGCCTCCTCGGCGCCGGGCAGCTTGGCGATGAGATCGGCGGCCGGACCGTCCGGGAATTCCTTGCGGAAGAAGCCGAGCACATGGCCGGCGGCGAGGCGCGCCGTCTCGGGCTCGACGCCGAGCGCTGTGGAAATGCGGGCGATCAATTCTTCCATGCTCGGCTCCTATTTTTAAAAAGCTCAGTCTCGACAATTACGCGGCGATTGCGACGAATTCGCAGCCGGCCTCACTCGGCGTCGAGGCCGTAGAGCGAATGCAGCGTGCGGACGGCGAGTTCTGTATAAGCGGCGTCGATCAGCACGGAGAATTTGATCTCCGATGTGGTGATGGCGCGAATATTGACGCCCTTGTCGGCGAGCGCCTTGAAGGCGCGGGCGGCGACGCCGGCATGGCTGCGCATGCCGATGCCGATCGCCGAGACCTTCGCCACATCCTTGGCGCCGGTGAGCCCGGCATAGCCGATCGAGGGCTTGGCCTTCTCGAGAATGGAGAGGCAGCGCTCATATTCGGCGGCCGGCACGGTGAAGGTCATGTCGGTCATGGTCGCGTCGGAGGCGACCTGCACGATCATGTCGACATTGACGCCGGCCTCGGCCAGCGGCACGAAGACGGCGGCCGCCACGCCCGGCTTGTCGGCGACGCGGCGAAGCGTGATCTGCGCCTCGTCGCGCGAGAAGGCGATGCCTGTCACGACCTGGGCTTCCACTATATCCTCCTCTTTGCAGATCAGCGTGCCGCTGTTGGGACGGGCCGGATCGTCGAAGGACGAGCGGACGAAGGTGCGGACCCCATGCACCATGGCCACCTCGACCGAGCGCACCTGCAGCACCTTGGCGCCGAGCGAGGCCATCTCCAGCATCTCCTCGAAGGCGATGCGCTCCATGCGCCGCGCCTTGGGAACGACGCGCGGATCGGTGGTGTAAACGCCGTCGACATCCGTATAAATGTCGCAGCGATCCGCCTCTATGGCGGCGGCGACGGCGACGGCGCTGGTGTCCGAGCCGCCGCGGCCGAGCGTGGTGATGCGGCCGCTCGGCTGGTGAACTCCCTGGAAGCCCGCGATGACGGCGACCTCGCCCCGATCGAAGCCGGCGCGCAAAGCGGAGCCGTCGATAGATTGGATGCGCGCCGAGCCATGGGCGTCGCTGGTCAGGATCGGGATTTGCCAGCCGAGCCAGGAGCGCGCCGGAAGACCGAGATTCTGCAAGGCGATGGCGAGCAAGCCGGCAGTCACCTGCTCGCCCGAGGCGACGACGGAATCATATTCGCGCTGATCGTGCAGAGCGGCGGCGTCCTTGCACCAGGCGACCAGCTCATTGGTCTTGCCGGACATGGCCGAGACCACGACAGCGACCTTATATCCCGCCTCCACCTCGCGCTTCACATGGAGCGCGACATTGCGGATGCGCTCCACATTGGCGACCGAGGTGCCGCCGAATTTCATCACCAGACGAGCCATGACCGACCTAGATTGGAAACACGGGCCCGGCTCGGGCGAGCCGGATGGCCGCTCGCATCCGACCAAAAGCGGGCGTATATGTGACGCCCCCGCCGCCGGTGTCAACGCCGCGGCGGGGTTCCGCGTGCTTCGAGACGCCCGCTACGCGGGCTCCTCGGCATGAGGAGCGCCACTGGTGAAGGGAGCAATCCTCTCCCTCATGCTGAGGAGGCTCCGAAGGAGCCGTCTCGAAGCACGAGGGAGAGCTCCAGATCGCGAGAGCGGCCGCCGAGGCCGAACAAAAGAGGACAAGCGTGCCGCAGCATCATGACCGCCCCCATTCCGCCAGCATCGACCCGAAAGACGTCGACCGTTTCGACCGGCTCGGCGAGCTGTGGTGGGACGCCTCGGGCAAGATGGGCATTTTGCACGACATCAACCCGGTTCGCGTCGACTACATCCGCGACCACGCATGCCGCCATTTCCGCACGGATGGTGCGCCGCGCGACCGTCATGACGCGCAACCGCTCGAAGGGCTGCGGCTCGTCGATATCGGCTGCGGCGGCGGCATATTGAGCGAATCCCTGGCTGAGCTGGGCGCGAAGGTGACAGCCGTCGATCCCGCGCCCAATAATATAGAGGTGGCGCGCCGCCATGCGGAACGCTCCGGCCTCGACATCGCCTATCGCAACAGCACCGCCGAGGCGCTGGCCGCGGAAGGCGCGCGCTTCGATATCGTCGTCGCCATGGAGGTGCTGGAGCATGTCGAAGGACAGAGCGACTTCATCGCGACGCTCGCCTCGCTGGTCGAGCCCGGCGGAATGCTGTTTCTCGCCACGATAGACCGCACGCTGAAGAGCTATGCGCTGGCAATTCTCGGCGCCGAATATGTGCTGGGCTGGGTGCCGCGCGGCACGCACAACCACGACAAATTCGTCCGGCCCGACGAATTATCCGCCTGGCTGCGCCGCGCCGGACTGCGCGAGATCGACCGCTCCGGCATGAGCTTCCAGCCGCTGACGCGCAGCTGGCGCAAGAGCCACGACACCGATGTGAATTACATGATGGCGGCGAAAAAGGACGGCTGACGTTCCGCGTCCGAGCGAGCCTCGGCGCGGATGACGCGCCAGGCAAGCCTGACGACAGCTCCGCGCGGCAGACTATGTCCCGTTTGTTTCGGGAGCATAGCCGCATGAGTCTGCATATTTCTCCGCCGTCGCCGCCGGACCTCATCGACACGCTCGGCGTCTGGCGCGCGCGCTTTCCTCGTTTCGCTGAAATGATGGACGCCGGCGAATCACCGGTCAAAGCATTGCGCTATCTCGGCCTCGGCCTCTGGCAGGAGGGCGATGTGACCGGCGCCGTCGCCGCTCTGACGACGGCGGCCTCGCTGACGCCCGAGGACGCCCATCTCCTCGCCGATCTCGGCGCTGTGCTCTGGCTCGACGGCCGCAAGGCCGACGCGCTGCAATGCTTCATCGCCTCGCTCGAGCGCGATCCGAGCCGGGTGCAGGTCTGGCTCACCGTCGCCAGCCTCTGCAACGAGATCGGCGAGACCGCCACCGCCGAGCATTCCTATCTCGCAGCGCTCGATCTCGACCCCGCCTGCGCCGAGGCGGCGACAGGGCTCGGCCTCATCTGCCTCGAGAGCCGCCGCTATGACGAGGCCGTCACGCTGCTGCGCGGCGCGCTGGATCGCGGCGTCGCCACGCCCGGCCTCTACGCCTGCTACGGCCAGACGCTCTATCTGATCGGCGAGTTCGCCGCCGCGCGCGCCGCTCTGGAACAGGCCGCCGCCGCTCTACCGGAGGAAGCCGCGATCGTCCGCAAATATGCGCTCGCCGCTTGCGTGGAAACGGCTTTGGAAGCCTCGCCCGAAGAAGCCTTCGCCGCCTACCGGCGCGCCGCCGGGCTTCACGCGGAGGAGGATGCGCGCATCGGCCGCACCGTCTTCCGCGCTCTCTGCGGCTTCGGCCATAAGGAGGCGGCGATTCGCTTCGGCGAGGCGCTGCTGCGCGCGGCGCCTGAGGATCAGATCATCCCTTTCCATCTCGACGCGCTACGCGGGACGCCGCGCGAGCGCGCCTCGCCGGCCTATATCGCCGCCTGCTTCGATCTCTATGCGCCGGACTTCGACCGTCATCTCACAGAGACGCTCGGCTATCGGCTGCCGGAGACATTGCAGCCGCTGCTGGCGGAAACCGCACGCAGCTTTCCGCGCATTCTCGACCTCGGATGCGGCACCGGCCTCGCGGCGCCCATGCTCGCCGGCTTCGGCGCGCAGATCGTCGGCGTCGACCTCTCCCCGCGCATGCTGGAAAAAGCGCGCGAGCGCGGGCTCTATGCGCAGCTCGTGGAACAGGACGCGCAAGCGTTCCTGGCCGACTGCGACGAGCGCTTCGATCTCGTCGTCGCGCTGGATTTGCTGATCTATCTCGGCGATCTCTCGGCGCTGTTCGACGGCGTGGCGGCGCATCTTGCGCCGGGCGGCGTCTTCGCGTTCAGCTTCGAGACCGGCGCCGGCGCGGATTACACGCTCGATCCCGCAGGCCGCTTCACGCATGACCCGGCCTATATCGAGACGCTCTCTCAGAAGGACTTCGTCCCGCTCGTCTCGCGGGCGACGACGATCCGCATAGAGGCCAACCAGCCGGTCGATGGCCGGCTGGTCCTGCTGCGGCGGCGCGAAACTCTATAATTCGTCGAGCGCCGCCTTCGCCTGCTTCAGCAGCGCGTCGGCGGCGATGATCTTGTCCTTGTCGGGATCATGGGCGATCGCGTCGAAATCCTTGGCGAGCGCGGCGCTGAAGGCCAGCGCCGCGATCTTCTCGCGGGGATCGCTGGACCATTTGATAGCGATCTGCGCATCGCGGCCGCCGATCGCCGCGGCCAGTTCCGACGACAGCGCCGCAGCGGTGTCGCGCTCCGAGAAGCGAATGTCGAAGCCGGCGTCCTCGCCGTCGTATGTGCAGGGCAGATAACCCTCGACGGCGAAGGGCGCGTAGTCGTGATCCAGCGCGACGCCGATCTTGGCGGCGTCGATCGCCTTTTGATGAGCGGCGCGGTCCGGCAATTTGCCGCGCTCGATATAGAGAATGTGCCGTCTGGCCATGGAAACATCCCGTTTCGCGCGCGTCTTTCGCGCGCCCGCGCCAAGCAGGAAACATTCCAGCGATCGGCTTTCATCTGCGACGCCGCCACTGGTTCGCCACAGGCTCGGACGATAGAATTCACGCTATGATTCGCCCTTCTGTCCTCCCCCTCCTTCTCGCCGCCGGCCTCGGCCTCACTGTCGCGGCGCCGGCGCTCGCCAAAGAAAAGCCGGCGGCCGAGGATGCGGCCGCCGAAACCAAGGCCGATAAGAAGAAACCCGCCAAGTCGGAGGCAAAAAAGCCGGAGGCGAAAAAGGCCGAGCCCGCCAAGCCGGGCGAAGCAAAAAAGCCGGACGCCGCCAAAAAGCCCGCGGACGCGAAAAAAACCGCCGAGGCGAAGAAGCCTGCGGACGCGAAAAAGGCCGCGGCCGCGGATGATTCCGAGGAGCCTGACGCCAAGCCCGCCAAGGACAAGAACGGCAAGCCAGCCAAAGGCGGCAAGGACCAGGCGAGCAAGGACAAGGACGCCAAAGCCGGCAAGGACAAGCCGGCCGAGAAGGAGAAGGCCGGCGCCAAGACGCCGACCGCCATCGGCTCCTATGGCGATTGGAACGCCATGACCGCGCATGGGCAGGGCAAGGACAAGACCTGCTATGCGCTCGCCGAGCCGAAGGATCGCCAGCCGGCGAAGCTGCAGCGCGACAAGGCCTATGTCTTCATCTCGACGCGGCCGGCCGAAGGCGTTCGCAATGAGGTGGCGATCATTCTGGGCTTCGCGGCCAAGGACGGCGGCGCCGCCAGCGCCGACATAGACGGCGACAATTTCGAGCTCGTGACCAAAGGCGCCAACGCCTGGGTGAAGAATCCGGCGAAGGAGAAAGAATTCGTCGAGGCTCTGAAGAACGGCTCCAAGCTCATCGTCAAGGCGCCCTCCGCCAAGGGCAATGCCACGACCGATACTTACTCGCTGAAGGGCCTCTCGGACGCGCTCGGCCGCGTGCAGAAGGAATGCCCGTAGGCGAGCGCGACGGGGCACCCGGCGCCACGATCAGCGCGTATCGATCCTTTGAGACGAACGCCAATGATAATGGGTTGTCGCGGCTTTAGGCTCGACGCGAAGCCTAAAATTCAACTTAGTTCTACAAGGTCGTCGTTATGGCCGCCAAGCGATTTTTGAGCGTTCAGGATCTTCGGAAGGACAACGAATTCTTCATAGCGGACAAGCTTCCTTGCTGCTTGAGCGCAGTCGGATACGTCGACAACAACTGGTCGGACAAAGAAATTGTAACTGCAGAGATACTGGACATCATGGCGCCACGAGTAGCGGCGACACACCCCAACGGACGTCACGTGCTTTTTGCGCATAGTGGGTGGTTGGAAGACAACCGCATTACCCGATACAAAAAACTTTGGAGACGTCTGGCGGATGCCGGCGTCGCCCTACCGGATGGCGTTCGCTCTGAAGAGGTTATGCGCAGCCGAGCGCATGAAATTTTGTTCAGCGGATTTATCGAGGTCGATAACCTAACCTCGAATGCGATACCTCGACTGCTATTAGATCATAGCAGCTTCTTTTTCATGCACTGCGATCTCGATGAAATTAGAAATATTTTCAATCTGTTTTCGACGTCCGACACCGTCGATCCGCGCTCGGGATTGCTGAGCCAGAATGGTTGGCTCGTCGAGATACTGTGTCGTGGACAGGCGGGCATCCATCAACCCTACGCCTGGGTCGATGAACGATATTCTGGCCTTGTCTACATCTTCAACCAAAAATATCTCGCTTATTGACGAGGCGGCGTCGCAAGGGACGTCGTGCGGCTCCGGATTGCTTCGCGCAAAGCTCACTTCACGCCGACGACCATCGAATCCGGCCCGAGCAAATGCTCGACGCGCGTCTCGAAGAAGCCGGCCTCGCGCATCCAGCCCTGACAATCCGCGCCGGTGTAATCGAAGCCGCCGGGCGTCTCGATCAGCATGTTGAGGCTCATCAGCAGGCCGAAGGCGTTGGTCTTGCGCTCGTCGTCGATCAGCGCCTCATAGACGATGAGCGCCCCGCCCTTCGGCAGCGCCTCATAGGCCTTCGCCAGCAGCAGGCGCTTCTCCTCGAGATTCCAATCATGGAGAATATGCCCCATGACGATGACGTCGACCTTGGGCAGCTCATCCTTGAAGAAATCGCCCGGATAGAAACGCAGCCGATCCGATAGGCCGTTCTGCGCAACGAAATCGTCGAACACCGGCTGCACTTGCGGCAGATCGAAACCGCCGCCCGTCAGATGCGGATGCGCGCGCGCGACCGTGACGGGAACCATGCCCTGCGCGCAGCCGACATCGACGAAGCTCGCATAATCCTTCCACGGGAATTTCGCGGCGATGGCCTGCGCCGGACCGGCGCTTATGCCGCTCATCGCGGTGAGGAAGCCGCGCAGCTTTTGCGGATCGGCGTAGAGAGCGCCGAAGAAATCCCCCTCGGCGGCGTTCTCGCTCTGCGCCGCGCCGGTGCGCAACGCATCGGTGAGGCGGTTCCAGCTCGAGAACAAACGCAGATTGGACATTTCCAATATTTGCCCGACATAGCTCGGCTTGGCGCGATCGAGAAAGAGGTCCGTCTCCGCCGTGTTGCGATAGAGGCCGTTTTCGCGCTCGAGCATTCCGAGCGCCACCAGCGCATCGAAGAAATCGCGCGCCGAACGCTGATGCAGGCCGAGGCGGGCGCGCAGCGTTTCGGCGTCGGCCGGGCCTTCCGCCAGAACGGTGAACAGGCCGAGCTCGACCGCCGAGAGCAAGACTTTCGAGTTCCAAAAGGCGAAGCCGAGACCGAGGATTTTTTCCGGTGAGAGCTGGCTCATCTTTGTCCTCACAAACGAATCTCGCCGCGCGCATCTAAAATAGCGGCTCGTCTTACCATTTCGCGCGACGGCGGTCGACCGCGCCCCTACTGTCCCGTTCGCGTGAACCATTCCTCTTCGCTGATGACCTCGACGCCGAGCTCCTTGGCCTTGGCCAGCTTGGAGCCCGCGCCCGGCCCCGCCACGACGAGATCGGTCTTTTTCGACACGGAGCCGGAGATTTTCGCGCCGAAACGTTCGGCCTGCGCCTTGGCCTCATCGCGCGTCAGCCGCTCCAGCGCGCCGGTGAAGACCACCGTCTTGCCGGCGACGGGCGAGGCGCTCTCGATCTGCGGCATGGGCTCTAGCGTCACATGCGCGAGAAGCGCTTCGATCTCGTCCTCATTGTGTTTCTCGGCGAAGAAGTCATAGAGCGCCTCGGCGACGACGCCGCCAATGCCTTCGATCGATTCGATGCGCTCGCGCGCTTCGCTTCCCGGCGCGGCCTCGCGCGCAGTATCGCGAAGGCTGGCGAAATCGGCGAAATGCCGCGCGAGGCGCTTGGCGTTGGTCTCGCCGACATGGCGAATGCCGAGCGCGAACAGAAAGCGATTGATCGGAACGCTGCGCCTGGCGTCGATCGCAGCGAAGAGATTGCGCACCGAGGTCTCGCCATAGCCCTCGCGATTCTCGAGCTTGGTGAGGCTCGCTCGGTTTCGTTCGGCCAAAGTGAAGATTTCGGAGGCCGTGCGAATAAGGCCTTCCTCGAAGAAAGCCTCGATCTGCCTGTCGCCGAGCCCTTCTATGTCCATGGCGTTGCGCGAGGCGAAATGCTTCAGCCGCTCGATCGCCTGCGCCGGACAAACCAGCGAGCCGGTGCAGCGGCGCACGACATCTGCCTCGCCGGTCTTCTCATCGATCTCGCGCACCGCGGCCGAGCCACAGGCCGGGCAGACATGCGGAAACTCATAAGGCTTCGTCCCCTCCGGCCGCTTGTCGAGAACGACCTCCACGATCTGCGGAATGACGTCGCCGGCGCGCTGCACGACGACCGTGTCGCCGACGCGAATATCCTTGCGCGCGATCTCGTCCTCATTGTGCAGCGTGGCGTTGGAGACGACGACGCCGCCGACCGTCACCGGCTCCAGCCGCGCGATCGGCGTCAACGCGCCGGTGCGGCCGACATTTATGTCTATGCCGCGCACGATGGTCTTGGCCTGCTCGGCGGGAAATTTATGCGCCACCGCCCAGCGCGGCGCGCGCGAGACGAATCCGAGACGGATTTGCAGGCCAATGTCATCCACCTTGTAGACGACTCCGTCTATGTCATAGCCGAGCGTGGCGCGGCGCGCTTCTATGTCGCGGAAATGCGCGAGCATCTCCTCGGCGCTGACGCAAATTTTGGTGAGCGGATTGGTCGGCAGGCCGAAGCTCGCCAGCGCCTGCACCATGCCATATTGCGTGTCGGACGGCATGACGCTCACCTCGCCCCAACTATAGGCGAAGAAGCGCAAAGGCCGGCTCGCCGTCACTTTGGGATCGAGCTGGCGCAGCGAGCCCGCGGCGGAATTGCGCGGATTGGCGAAGAGCGGCTTATTCGCCGCCGCCTGCCGCTCATTGAGCGCGAAGAAATCCTCGCGCCGCATATAGACCTCGCCGCGCGCCTCCAGCACATCCGGCCAGCTCTCGCCATGCAGGCGCTGCGGAATTTCTTCGAGCGTGCGGATGTTGGCGGTGATGTCCTCGCCCTCATAGCCATCGCCGCGCGTCGCGGCATAGACGAGCGCGCCTTTCTCATAGCGCAGCGAGCAGGAGAGGCCGTCGATTTTCGGCTCGGCGGTAAAGAAGAGCGGCGCCTCGTCGGAAAAGCCCAGAAAGCGCCGCACGCGCGCGACGAATTCATGGACCTCCTCCTCCGCGAAGACGTTGCCGAGCGAGAGCATCGGCACGACATGTTTTATTTTCGCGAATTTCTCCGCCGGCGCCGAGCCGACCTTCTTGGTCAGCGAAACGTCGGACGAAAGCTCGGGAAAGGCTTTTTCCAAAGCCTCATAGCGCTGGCGCAGCGCGTCATAGTCGGCGTCGCTGACCGCGGGGGAGTCTTCCTGATAATAGCGGCGGTCATATTCGGCGAGCTCTTCCGCGAGCCGCGAATATTCGAGCTTCGCCCGCCGCGGCGAGAGATCTTCGATCGGCGTCAGCGGTCTTGGTCCGCGCTTGCGGGAAGGAGCGTCATCAGAGGCCATGACAACATCCGAGCATCAAAAACCAGCGCGCGCCCCTTCTCCCACTTGTGGGAGAAGGTGGCCCTCGCGTCAGCGAGGGTCGGATGAGGGCTCGCGCCGATCTCGCCGTTTACGATTATTTGCGCGATGACGCAAAGCGTATGGATATTCGAAAGGACCCTCATCCGACCCGACTTCGTCGGGCCACCTTCTCCCCGAGTGGGAGAAGGAGAGTCCCAGCCCTACGCCGCCTCGGGCGCCGCGCCCACCAGCCTTCGCGCCTCCATCGGGCTGATCGGGCGGCCGAAGGCATAGCCCTGCGCATAGGCGCAGCCGAGCTGATAGAGCTCGATAGCGTCCGATTCCGTCTCGGCGCCCTCGGCGACGACATCCATGCCGAGATCATGCGCCAGCGAGATGAGCGAGCGCAGAATCACCGCGCGCGAGCCCTTGCCGGTCTGGCGCGTGAAGGAGCGGCCGATCTTGATCGTGTCGAAGGGGAAGCTCTGCAGATAGGCGAGCGAGGAATAGCCGGAGCCGAAATCGCTCATCGCGAGGCCGGCGCCCAGCTCCTTGATGCGGCCCAGCATTTGCGCGGCATATTCGGGATTTTCCATCACCAGCCCCTCGCCGAGCGCGAGCTTGAGGCTGCCTTTGACGATGTCGTTGCGCATCAGCACGCTCTTCACATCGCGCAAGAGATCGTGCCGCAGCAATTGCCGCGAGCCGATATTGACGCAGGCGAAGATCGGCGGATCGACGGCGAGCGCGCGCTGCCAGGCGGCCAGCTCGCGGGCCGTGCGCTCCAGCGCCAAAAGGCCGAAATCGACGACGAGGCCGGTCTGCTCGGCGACCTGGCCGAACTCGCTCGGATCGAGCTGGCCGAGGCGCGGATGGTCCCAGCGCAGAAGCGCCTCGAAGCCGGCGATGGTGCGATCCTCGAGCCGCACCACGGGCTGGAAGAACACCTTGATCTCGCCGCGCTCCAGCGCGCGGCGCAGATCGGCCTCAAGGGTCAACCGATCGGAGCGTTGCGCGCGCATCGCCGGGCGGAACACCTCTATGCGATTGCCGCCGAGCTTTTTGGCGTGGCGCAGCGCGATCTCGGCGTCCTCCAGCATTTCGTGGCGGTCGGGATGCAATTCCTTGTCGAAGAGCGCCACGCCGATCGACACCGACAGCGAAATCTCGCGATCGGTGAAGCGCACCGGCGTCGCCAGCGTGCGCCGCACCGAATCGGCGAGCGTGATCACATGGTCGACGTCGGTCTCGGAGACGAGGATGATGGCGAAACGATCGCCGTCGAGCCGCGCCAGAGTGTCCTGCTGCTGCAAGAGCCGGGTCAGTCGATGGGCGATGGTGAGCAGGATCGAATCGCCGGTGGCGACGCCCACCTGCTCGTTGATCTGGCGGAAACGGTCGATATCGACGGCGAGCACGGTCGGACGCAGCCCAGCCTCAAGACCGGCGAAGACCAGCGCCACCTCCAGCCGGTCGAAAAACAGCTCGCGATTCGGCAGGCCGGTCAGATTGTCGTGGACGGCGTCATGCAGCAGCCGCTCACGGGCGTTGCGCTCGTCGGTGACGTCGATGAGCGTGCCGACGACGCGGATGACCTCGCCGTCCGGCCCGATGACCGGCCGCGCCCTCAGCCGGTAGCAGAAATAATGGCCGTCGGCGGCGCGCAGCCGGAATTCCTGATTAATGCGCCCGCGCCGCTGCTCGAGCAGCGCGTCCAGGCAGGCGCGATAGCGGTCGTGCTCGAAAGGATGCAGCAGAGCGAGCCAGGAGGAGGCCGCCCCCTCGAGCCCGCCACGGTCGAGGCCTAGCTGCTCCTCCACCTCCGGGCTCACATAGATGTAATCGGCCGGCACGTCCCAGTCGAAGACGATCTCATTGGCGCCGGTCAGCGCCAGCGCCTTGCGTTCCGTGTCGGAGATCGCGCCATGGGCGAGGCCGCCGCTGGCGAAGGCATTTTGCATAACGGTGAAGCCGATCAGCATGACGATCAGCACCAGGCCGCCGACCAGCGCCGGCGAGACCAGATCATTGGTCAGCCAGCCGGCCACGGTGAAGCCCGCCGCGCAGACCCAGAGCAGCAGCAGAAACCATGTCGGAATCAGCATGATGGCGCGGTCGAAGCCATGCGTCGCCAAATACAGGACCAGCACGAAGCCGACGGCCGAGACGGTTGCCAGCGAGATGCGGGCGACGCCCGCGGCCACTGGCGCGTCGAAAATGGCGAGGCCGACGAGATCGGCGAGAATCAGCAGCCAGAGCGCCGCCACATGCCAGGCGCGCACATGCCAGCGGTTGAGGTTGAGATAGGCGAAGAGAAACACCACCAAGGTCGCCGACAGCACCGTCTCGGCGCCGGCGCGCCAAATGCGGTCGGCGTTGGGATCGACGCCGAAAATCTTGGCCCAAAAGCCGAAATCGATGCAGACATAGGCCAGCACCGACCAGGCGAGCGCTGCCGCCGCCGGGAAGATCACCGCGCCTTTGACGACGAAGACGATGGTCAGGAACAGCGCCAGCAGGCCGGCGATGCCGATGACGATGCCCTTATAGAGGGTGAGGCTCGTCACCTTGTCCTTGTAGGAGTCCGGCTCCCACAGATAGAGCTGCGGCAGATTGGGCGTGCGCAGCTCGGCGACATAGGTGATCGTCGTGCCGGGATCGAGGGTCAGGCGAAAAACATCGGCGTCCCCGCTTTCCTCATGCTCCGGCGGGAACCCTTGGCTCGCGGTGATCGCCGAAATGCGCGTCGCGCCGAGATCCGGCCAGATCACTCCCGACCCCTGAAGGCGGAAATGCGGGGCGACGATCAGACGCTCCAGCTGCTCGTCCGTATCATTTGTGAGCGCAAAGACGATCCAGCTCGGGCGGGTGCCTGCTTCCTTGGCGCCCACTTCGATGCGTCGGATGATTCCATCGGAGCCGGGGGCGGTCGACACCTGCAGTCGGTCGCCCTCGGAGGAATATTTCTCGACCGCATGGGTGAGGTCGATGGCGGCGGCGTCCTGCGGCACGCGCACGGAATCGATGGCGAGCGCCCGCGACCCGCAAAGGACGAGAAACATTAGGGCGATCAGATATCTGGATAGCGGCACGAATCTCGTCTCTGGCGCGCAGGCCCAAAAAGTCCGATTGTCGCGGGGCGGACCGGTCGGCTTTCGGATTTCTTCTTGTCTGAATTTTGACTGGTACCGGCTAAGTCGTCGCTCTGCAAGCCGGTATGGTCTTTGCGTGTCGCGGGCGGCCGAGCGGCCGCGCTTGCGGAGGCCGGACGGGGCCAATATACGCTGAAACAGGAACAGGGCAGAAATTTAGAAGTTCTCTAGATTTGGGAGATGCGTCCGCGCAGAGCCCTCGTCTGGCGACTACAGCCTGTCGAAAACTAAGGAAACTGGATGCGTAGCGCTCTCGGCGGACCCCGCTTGCTGCTCCGCCGGCTTCGCGAGGTCATGGCGGAGCCGGTGAGCGCGCAGGCGCGGCTCGACAAGATCGTCGTGCTCATCGCGTCCAATATGGTGGCGGAAGTCTGCTCGGTCTATGTGCTGCGCGCCGATCAGCGGCTCGAGCTCTATGCGACCGAAGGCCTCAATCGCGAGGCGGTGCATCTCACCACAATGCACGCCGGCGAGGGCCTCGTCGGCCTCATCGCCAAAAGCGCCGAGCCTCTGAACCTCTCCGAGGCGCAAGAGCACCCCTCCTTCTCCTACAAGCCGGAGACGGGCGAGGAGATCTACCACTCCTTCCTCGGCGTGCCGATATTGCGCGGCGGCAACACGCTCGGCGTGCTCGTCGTGCAGAACCGCGTGCGGCGCATCTATTCCGAGGAGGAGATAGAGGCGCTGCAGACGACGGCGATGCTGGTCGCCGAGATGATCGCCTCGGGCGAGCTGCGCTCCATCGCCAAGACGCCGGAGAGCTTCGCGCTCGACCGCCCGGTGGCGGTGAAGGGCGCGCCCATGTGCGAGGGCGTCGGGCTCGGCTACGCCGTGCTGCACGAGCCCCGCGTCGTGGTGAAGCAGCTCATCGCCGAGGATATCGCCGCGGAGGTCCAGCGCGTCGATGCGGCGATAGAGGCGATGCGCCTCTCCATCGATGAATTGGTCGCCCATGGCGACCGCATGGGCGCCGGCGAGCATCGCGAGGTGCTGGAGGCGGTGCGCATCTTCGCCAATGACCGCGGCTGGGTGCGGCGCCTGCACGAGGCCGTGCTGAGCGGCCTGACGGCCGAGGCCGCGGTGGAGCGCGTGCAGAACGACGCCCGCGCCAAGCTGCAACGCCAGACCGACCCCTATCTGCGCGATCGGCTCCACGATCTCGACGATCTCGCCAATCGGCTGCTGCATCAGCTCACCGGGCAGAGCTATGTCGCCGAGCGCGAATCGATCCCCGAGAACGCCATTCTCATCGCCCGCAACATGGGGCCGGCCGCGCTGCTCGACTACGACCGCTCGCGGCTGCGCGGCCTCGTGCTCGAGGAAGGCGGCCCGGCGAGCCATGTCGGCATCGTCGCCCGCGCGCTCGGCATCGCCACGGTCGGCCTCGCCGCCAATGTGACCGATCTCGTCGAGGCGGGCGACGCCGTCATCGTGGACGGCGTGACCGGCGACGTCCACATCCGCCCGCCGCCGGATGTGCAGACCGCCTATGGCGAGAAGGCGCGGCTGCGCGCCCGCCGTATGGAGCAATACGCCAAGCTGCGCGACGTGCCCGCCGTCACCAAGGACGGCGTCGAGATCGCGCTGCATATGAATGCCGGGCTCATCGTCGACGTGCCGCATCTGCACGAGACCGGCGCGCGCTCCATCGGCCTGTTCCGCACCGAGCTGCAATTCATGCTGGCGCCACGCTTCCCGCGCATGAACGAGCAGTTCCTGCTCTATAAGGCGGTATTCGACGCCGTGCAGGACCGCCCCGTGACCTTCCGCACGCTCGACATCGGCAGCGATAAAATCCTGCCCTATATGGCGACGATCGAGGAGGAGAATCCCGCGCTCGGCTGGCGCGCCATCCGCATCGGCCTTGATCGGCCGGGCCTGTTGCGGATGCAGATCCGCGCCATGCTGAAAGCGGCCGGCGGACGCGACGTGCGCATCATGTTTCCGATGATCGCCAATGTCGCGGAATTCGAGGCGGCCAAAGCGATCGCGCATCGCGAGCTCGCGCATCTCCAGCGCCACGGCCATATGCCGCCGACCGATGTGCAGCTCGGCGCCATGGTCGAGGTGCCCTCGCTGCTGTGGGAGCTGGACAGCATCGCCGCGCGCGCCGATTTTCTGTCGGTCGGCTCCAATGATCTCGTGCAATATATGTATGCGGCCGATCGCGACAACACGCGCGTCTCCAAGCGCTACGACACGCTCTCCACCCCCGTGCTGCGCGCGTTGGAGCGCATCGCCGCCGCGGGCAAGCGCGCCGGCAAGACGGTGACGCTCTGCGGCGAGATGGGCGGCCGTCCGCTGGAGGCGCTGGCGCTGCTCGCGCTCGGCTATCGCTCGCTGTCCATGTCGCCGTCGTCGATCGGACCGGTGAAGGCGATGATTCTCGCCGTCAATCTCGACGAGGCGGAGGTTTTCCTGGCCTCGCTGCTCGCCAGGGAGGACGGCGCGCCGAGCCTGCGCGAGACTTTGCGCGAATTCGCCGCCGCACGCGATATTCCGGTTTGAGCATGCGCCAAAACGCGAAAGCTGGCCGGGAGAGGCGTTTCCACCTCCCCCTCGAGGGGGGAGGTCGAGCGCCGAAGGCGATCGGGAGGGGGTGTTTCCGCCGAGTCTTTCGCGGGGAACCCCACCCCGGATGGCTTCGCCATCCGACCCTCCCGAGGGTGAACGCGTCGATTTCGGCAATCGCCGCGAAAGACCGGGGCCGCTAGCGACGCTCGCGCCTCGCTCCACGCCATCCCCTACCCTCTCGCTCGGCAAGCCCCATGTTCGCCCAAGACAAGCTCGACCTCATTCTGCGTCGTCACGAGGAGATCGCCGACAGGCTCAGCTCGGGGCCGGACGCGGCGAGCTTCGTCGCGCTGTCTCGCGAGCTCGCCATGCTCGACGATGTCGTCGCCAAGATCAAAATCTATCGCGCGACGCAGGCCGAGATCGCCGGCGCGGGCGAGATGCTCGCCGATCCGGCGATCGATCCCGATATGCGCGCCTTCGTCGAAGGCGAGCTCGATGTCGCGCAGGAAGCGCTGACCAGCGCCGAGCAAGAGCTGAAGCTCGCTTTGCTGCCGAAAGACTCCGCCGACGAGAAGGGCGTCATTCTCGAGGTGCGCGCCGGAACCGGCGGCGACGAGGCCTCGCTCTTCGCCGGCGATCTCTTCCGCGCCTATCAGCGCTACGCCGCCGTCAAGGGCTGGAGCGTCGAGATTCTCTCCGCCAGCGACGGCGCGCTCGGCGGCTATAAGGAGATCGTGGCCGAGATCGCCGGCCGCGGCGTCTATGCGAAATTGAAGTTCGAATCCGGCGTGCATCGCGTGCAGCGCGTGCCGGCGACGGAGACGCAGGGGCGCATTCACACATCCGCAGCGACGGTCGCCGTGCTGCCGCAGGCGGAGGATGTCGATATCGCCATAGACGACAAGGATCTCAACATAGAGACGATGCGCTCGGGCGGCGCCGGCGGCCAGCATGTCAACAAGACCGAATCGGCGATCCGCATCACGCATATTCCATCCGGCATCGTCGTGATGATGCAGGAGGAGCGCTCGCAGCATCGCAACAAGGCCAAGGCGATGGAGGTGCTGCGCTCGCGCCTCTATGACGCCGAGCGCCACCGCCTCGACAGCGCGCGCTCCGCCGATCGCAAGGCGCAGGTCGGCTCGGGCGATCGTTCGGAGCGCATCCGCACCTATAATTTTCCGCAAGGCCGCGTCACCGACCATCGCATCAATCTCACACTCTACAAGCTCGATCGCGTGATGGAAGGCGAGATGGACGAGATTTTCGACGCGCTGACGACGGATCATCAGGCCAAGCTGCTCGCGCAGAGCGAGGAGTGAACCGCTCGGTGCGAAGGCGCACATCCATGGCGCTCGGCGCTTCGTAAGTTCGGGACGTTCACGAGACGCGTGAACGACACCGAGCCACGGAGCGCAAGATGACCAAAAAATTCCTCACCGCCGGCCTGCTGGCCGCCACCATCGCCGCCTCGAACTTCACCGCTTCCACCGCCCAGGCGGACCCCTATTGGCATCACGGTCATCACGGCCACTACTGGGGCGGCGTCGCCGCCGCGGGCGCGCTGACCGCTCTGACGCTCGGCGCCATCGCCGCCTCCGAGGCGCCCAGCAATTGCTACATCGCCCGCCGTCCGGTGACCGATGATTGGGGCAATGTCCTCTATTTTCGCCGCATGCGCGTCTGCGAGTGAGCCAGCGCGGATGAATGAGTCCGAAAAGGCGCGGCCCTTCGATCTCGAAGCGGCTGCGCCTATCGTTCGATCGGAGAGCGCTACCGCGCCCTCTCCCCCGCCCGCTCGTTCAAGCGGCGATAGAGCGTGCTGCGATGCACGCCGAGCACGCGAGCGGCCTTGCTGAAATTGCCGTCGCAGGCGTCGAGCGCCGCGCGCATCGCCGAAAGCTCGGCGTCGCGCAGCCTATGCTCCGCGAGCCGCGCCGAGGGCGGCTCGAAGCAGATGTCCTGCAGCTCCCAGGGACAATCGGTCGGCCGCGCGCGGCAGGCGCCGGGCGTGTTGGCGAGGCCGTAATAGCGCCTTCCGTCGGTCCCGATGATCTCCCCCATTTGCGGCCCGGATCGCAGCGGCTCGAACAGCTCCTCCAATCGCGCCACATCGAGCGCGCACCAATCGCGCTGCACGAAGGAGAGGCCGCGGCGATTGGCGGCGATGAGGCGCTTGTCGTCGTCGAAGGCGAGCAGCCCTTCGCGCGGCGCGCCGACGACGGCCGGGTCGGTGTGGAAGCGCAGCAAGGTGGCCGCCGCGAAAGCGCCGCCGCCGAAGAAGCGATGCTCGATCTGCTCCACGGCGAAGCGCACGAGCCCTAGCGCATGCACGCGATGCACGGCGGCGTGAGCGGCGAGCGCCAGCGCGCCGACGACGACGCCGCGCGGATCGACGATGGGCGCCGCCGCGCCGCTCAAAATATTATGGCTCTCGTAGAAATGCTCGCCGCCATGCACGGCCGTGGCCCGCCGCTCGGCCAGCGCCGCGCCTATGGCGTTGGTGCCGGCGGCGGCCTCGCTCCAATGCGCGCCGGGCTTGAGCGCGATTTGCGCCGCATAGCCGGCGAAGCCGATATCGCCTATGGCGTCGACCACCATGCCCTGCGCATCGGCGAGAATGACGATCGCGCCCGTCTCATGCGCCTCGGCGTTCAGCGCGTCGAGCTCGGGCCGACACAAGCGACGAAGCCGCTCGTGCCGCGCGAGAAACGTCTGCAGCTCGCTCCGCTCGAGCGGCGCGACGCGCGGCGGCCGGGCGGCGTCGAGGCCGAGCTCGGCGCAGCGCAGCCAGGAGCGCAGGATCGGCTGTTTCAGCTCGACTGTCGGCAGCTCGCCGCGGCCGAAGAATTTATCACGCGCCGCCTCCGTCAGGCTGGCGGAATAGAGGGGCATTTGAGACGCCTTTTCACGGCCGCCCGAACACGCGGCGGCGGCAGCCGAACCGTCGCCGGGCCGACCGCCACCCTTTATTATGAGAGCACACTTACTTTGTGCACCGCACAAATTGTCGCAGCCAGATCCGCTATCCCTTCGATCAGAAAGAGAAAATCGTCCCGGCGACGAGCGCGTTGGTCCTCACCCCCTGCCCCAGCAGATTATGCGAGACCGAGCGCACGAACTCGCTCTGGAAGGTGACCCAATCGGTGAAGCGATATTTCACGAAGCCGATCGTCGAGGCGTTGGCGGAGACGAGCGCGCCATCGCCGAGCCGGCCCGGATAATCGGCGAGATTGGCGTCGAGATAGCTGACGCCATAGCTGCCGCCGAAAGTCAGGCGCTCGAAGATCGTATAGCCGGCCTGGGCGTAATAGCCGGAGGATTTGCGCCGCTCGCCATCATAGCCGACGCCATCGAAATAGAGCCCCGTCGTGCCGAGGCCGACGCCCTTATAGCCATAGCCGACCAGAGTCACAGGGCCGACGTCGAGCCGCCCGCCGGCGTCTATCGCCATGGACCGCACGCCCGCGCCGCGCGGCAGCAATATGGCGTCGCCGGATTCGACGCGATGCCGCTGGGTGAGGCCGGAGGTCCACAGTGTGAGCTTCATCCCCGGCGCGAGCTCGCCGATATATTTCACGCGCGCCTGAAAGCCCGGCTGGTCATGCCCGGTGATAACGCCCGAATAGGGAAGGACGCCGGCGGCCGACACATAGGAGCCGGCGTTGTCGAATTGCTGATAGGGCGAGAAGGCGCCGACCGAAACGGTGACGCCGTGGAAATCCGGCGTCGTATAGGTGAGCTGCGGAATCCAATCCGCATAGACATAGCCGAAGCCGATGCGGCCGAGGCTCGTATTGGAGGGGCTGGCGTTGGCGGCGATGGTGCCGGCGCCGAATAGCGTGAAGTCGTTGAGAATGGCGTCTGCGGCGAAGAGGCCGAGATCGCGGCCGACCTTCAGCGAGCCCAAGTCCGGCGAGCTGATTTCGCCGAACACTTGCCGCAGATCGACCCCCGGCGTGCCGAGCGCCACCGAGGCGCCGGAACTATTGCCATTGAGCAGGCCGACGCGAATATTATTGCCGCCGGCGTAGAGGCCGAGCGAGAAGGAGACCTTATAGCCCTCCTGCTCGGTCGAGAGATTGAGCGCCAAAGCGCTCGGCAGCAGGCCGGAGCGAATGGCGGAGGAGTTATTATAGAGGCTGCCGCCGCCGAGCCCGCCGGCGATGCTCGCCGTTCCCGCCTGCTTGAATTGCTCGGTCGCGAAAAAGGCGAGCTGCCCGGACAGACGCACGTCGACCGCGCCGACGCGCGCGCCGATCCCTTTGTCGAGACGCGTGATGTAGCGATCCGAAGGCGTCGCGAGCGGCTGCGCAGCGCGGCTCGCCACAGCCGCGCGGGCCGGCGCGGCGGTCTCGGCCGCGTGGCGCGCCTTGAGCTTGCGATATTCGCCCTTGGTGAGAATTCCCTTGGCCTTCAGCTGGTCGAGCAGCTGGTCGGTGGTGTCTGCGCGCGCCGGTCCGGCGAAAATAGAAATGAAGGCCAGTCCTGCCGCCACCACACTCGCCGCCTCGAGCCGCTGTGGACGCGGGGCGGCCACATCGCCGGTTCCTGTCATTGGCGTTTCCGTCTTTTTTTTTTCGAAAAGTCCCGGCCGCCCTTCGAAGAGACGGCCGGGAAAGTTAGGGAGGATTGAGTGACCGCTCGTCATCGACCCAGCGGCGCGGGCCTCTTTCCCTGGGAAGGAAAGTGAGGTGACGGCGCGACCCAGCGACGCCGCTCGTGAGAGCAGCGCGACGAGATCTGACCGAAATTGCGGGAGAGCTGCGGCATGAGCGCCATTCGAGAAGGAAAGGCGCGTCAAAATACGACAGACGGGCGATCGAAAGACTTTCGATCAGATTATTGTCGTCTCGATATCAAGCACAGCTCCCGATCTATGCTCGTCTCGAAAGAGGAGAGCGTCGTCATTGTCGGGATCATTAGGCGCCGTGCGTCGCACAATGGCAATTAGAACTGCCTGAAATCGCCTCGGAATTGTCACGCCATCGGCTGGTCGGCGGCAAAGACTGGCGCAGGCTGCGACAGTTCCCCGCGTTTCGCCGCAAAATGCGACAGCGCGACAATATGCGCAGCGCGGGGGACGCGGCACGATGTCGCGCACCCCGCGCTAAAACAACAGATTACGGAAACATATTGCGCCGCAGCGCGCGCCGGCTCAGTGCCGGAAATGGCGCACGCCGGTCAGCACCATGGCGAGGCCGGCCTCATCGGCGGCGGCGATCACATCCTTGTCATTGACCGAGCCGCCCGGCTGAATGACCGCCGTCGCGCCGGCCGAGGCCGCCGCCAGCAGCCCGTCCGGGAAGGGAAAGAACGCATCCGAGGCGACCACCGAGCCGACGGCGAAGCTCTCCCGCACGCCGGCCTCGCGCGCCGCCTCCTCCGCCTTGAAAGCCGCCGTGCGCGAAGAATCGACGCGCGACATCTGCCCCGCCCCGACGCCCACCGTCGCGAGATCGCGCGCGTAGACGATGGCGTTGGACTTCACATGCTTGGCGACGCGAAAGGCGAATTTCAAATCCGCCAGCTCCCTCGAAGTCGGCGCGCGCTTCGTCACCACGGTGAGGGTCAGGTCGTCGACGACGCTATTGTCGCGCGACTGCGCCAGAAAGCCGCCCGAGACGCTGCGGAAAGTGAGACCGCCCGCGCGCGGATCGGGCAGGCCGCCGGTGAGCAGCAGACGCAAATTCTTCTTCGCCGCAATAATGCCGATCGCCTCCTCATCCGCCTCCGGCGCGATGATGACCTCGGTGAAAATCTTCACGATCTCGCGCGCCGCCTCGGCGTCGAGCTTGCGATTGAGCGCGACGATGCCGCCAAAAGCCGAGACGGAATCGCAGCGCAGCGCCTTGCGATAGGCCTCGGCGAGGCTCGCGCCTTCGGCGACGCCGCAAGGATTGGAATGCTTGATGATCGCCACCGCCGCCGTGCGCGCGGGATCGAATTCCGCGACCAGCTCGAAGGCCGCGTCGGTGTCGTTGACATTGTTGTAGGAGAGCTGCTTGCCTTGGCGCTGCCTCGCCGTGGCGACGCCGAAGCGCTTCTCTCCCGTCAGATAGAATCCGGCGCTCTGATGCGGATTCTCGCCATAGCGCATGGGCTCGGACAAATGGCCGCCCATCGCGCGCCAGGGCGGGGTCGCCTCGCCGAGCGCGCCGGCCAGCCAATTGGAGATCGCCGCATCATAAGCCGCCGTGCGGGCATAGGCCTTTTGCGCGAGGCGCCGGCGCGTCGCCAGAGTGGCGGCGCCGCCATTGGCGGAAAGCTCGGCGAGAAACCCATCATAATCGGCCGGCTCGACCAGCACGGCGACATCGTCGTGATTCTTGGCGGCGGCGCGAATCATCGCCGGCCCGCCAATGTCGATATTCTCGACGCAGGTCTCGAAAGGCGCGCCTTTGGCCAGCGTCGCCTCGAAGGGGTAGAGATTGACGACGAGCAGATCGATCTGCGGAATGTCATGGGCGAGCATGGCCGCCTCATGCTCGGGATTCTCGCGGATCGCCAGCAGGCCGCCATGCACCTTTGGATGCAGCGTCTTCAGCCGCCCGTCCATCATCTCCGGAAAGCCGGTGACATCGGCGATATCGCGCACCGCAAGGCCCGCCTCGGCCAGCGCCTTGCGCGTGCCGCCGGTGGAGATCAGCTCGACGCCATGCGCGGCGAGAGCCTTCGCCAATTCGACGAGTCCGGTCTTGTCGGAGACGGACAGCAGAGCTCTCGTGATACGGCGCAGATCGACCGGCATTCAGGTCCCTCGTTATGGAGCGAAGATGTCGCGGGGAAAGGGTGTCGACCCGGCGCTTATCATAGATCGCCCGGGGGAGAAACCAAAGCGCGCCGACCGCGCCCTCTCGCAGGAGGCGCGCGCTTTCGCGCCCGGCGCCGAAATTCGGCGCGGGAGGATGGGAGGTCCGGGACGCAGCGGCTCCGTTCGGCCGCAGCGTTGAAAAAAGTCGCGCATCGAAGCCGGAAGCATCCCGGACCACGGCCGCCTTTTCTGTTCGCCGCCTGCGGGCTCAGGGTTGTTTTCCCCTTTCGGGTAGTCTATCCCCGCGCGAGCCTCGGAAATTCGGCGCAGCTTTCGCATGTGTTCCCACATGCCTCCGCACGAAGGAGAAGCCGTGCCGGCGGCGTGGCGTCGCTCGAGACGAGAGAGGGTCTGCCCCCGCCCTTGCGAACCGCGCCTCCGCCGACGCCGCCTACCCTTCAAGGCGACGCCCCACCGGCGGAGGCAGGGAGGAAGATAGGAATTTAATCCGCTAGCGTCAAGGGGGGGCTCGGCTCTGGCGTTCAGGGTCATCGCCTCCGCGTTCCCCCGTTTCACCAGCGCGAAGCCCTCGTTTTTCGAAGACCGCCGTCCTGGCTGGGCTTGTCGCGGCAATCCACGCCTTTCAAACTGCAGCATGGCTGGAGGATGGGGTCACATCATGACCAACCGACTGAACGGACGCGCTCTACACGGGCGTGACGAACGATCTCTCGCGCTGAGCCTTCGAGGACTCTACAATGCGTTTACGAAACGCTATGTTGGCTAGGCACAGAAAAAAGCCATACCAAATCTATAAAAATCGAAACACGCGCTCGCGGACGGCCGCCCTTCCTCAAGGTCTATCACCACGCCGCTGATTTCGACATTGCGAATCTTTCTGCCTCCACGCGATCATTCAAAGATTGCAGCTCTGTAACTAATCCTGTGTGGTTCTCATCAACCGGATCATATTCTAAGACCTTAAGGTTTCGATTCTCACGTAGAGATAATTTTCTATCTGGTTCGAAACCTGTGGCACTCAAAAAATAATGCGGAAGCTGCGAAGGAAATCCAAAGTTCTGATTCTCAAGTAATAAATTTATATCAGGATCAGAATGCCCAGATCCAACAAAAACAAATGTATGCGTCAACAACGCCGCATCAAACGCTTGATAAAATCACGTGTACGACACTCTCGCCCTAGAATAGTCTTTTTGAGTAAAAATCAAGTGTTCGGGAGAGTTAAGATTACCATGGACTTTAATTATGTAACGCCCGTCACCCCGCAAAAACTCAGCGGCATCAGGATCGGAGTAGTTTTTTATAATGTAAGATCCTCTATGAATCCCGTTGACGTGCCTCTCATAAATGTCGTCGAAATTTAGAGAGAAAACAATCCGACTATCGAGCTTCAGAATTTCTTGATGCACGTCCGCTGAGGCAAACATTGGTTGCGAAAATGTCTTGCGCAGATAAGTAACCCAGCTTTCATCAAAGCGCTTCTTGAGCCATTCACAGGCATGCAGGTAATCACCTGATTCAATCGCCCTCTCTACCGGAGCCAAAAAGTGCTTATCCGGACAATCAAGCACAGCTTTTTCCAAAAAGGCCTTCCAAGTAGGAGGCCGGACTCCCGTGTCCCCCATGGAATGCCGAGATACGCCGCTTCCAATAACGACGATCGCACGCCTTCGCGCTAGATCGCCAACGAGGCTGTCTGGCCAATCGATCATTATCTGGCGCGCTCCAGCAATTCTTGAGCGACACTCATGAAGATGAGCTTAGACTCTTTTACCTTGGAGAAATGCGCGCCAACTACACCATCTCCAGCATTAAGCTCAAATATTGGCGTGTTATGGCTTTGAGACATAGGCACCAGACTAAAGAGATTCTGGACGGTGCCGATTTCAAAATTCATATCAACCAAGCTATCCGCGAGCCCGTTTGCTATAATTACTTGATCAATTTGCTTTCTGATTTGCTCGTAGGCACTCACTGCTCGCCGCTGACCGTCACTATCCCTTTTCGCGAGATACTGCTGAGTCACATAGCCGATAAAAATCGGCCTACTATAGAATAGACGCGGTATCCTCTCTTTTCTTTTTACATTTGCCAGACCAGACTCCCAGTCTTTCCACCAGTCATCAATCCAGCGCGCAATATTCTCAAACGCCTTCAACGAAAAAATGTCCAAAGAAACAGGACTTATAAAATATTCAGAACTTAGCATTATAGACCTATTAATAGCACCCAAGGATGGGCTTACATCAAAAAATACATAATCATATCCCTGCAACTTTTCCAAAAGCGCCGAAAATACCAAGCTTGTTCTTATACCTCGTATTTCTCCACCACGCGCGTCGCCCCAATCCTTAGCAAGCAAATCCTCCGTCAAAGCAAGGCGAGGATCCCCAGGCACAACATCCACCCCGAAACGCCCAGCTCTCTTGACGGAAATTTCTTTGTTATACCCGTCCCCAATAGCCAGCGGCTCGATGACGTTATAAATAGTGAAGGCATCATCACTAGAGTAAAGAGATTCTATTGTTTCTTGATCAAAAAAATACTGAGTCGCATTACACTGCGGATCAGCGTCAACAACACAAACACTTTTGCCCAGGTATAAGCTAATACAAGCAGCAACATTGCACAGCAGGGTTGTCTTGCCTACCCCGCCTTTATTATTAAAAAATGCCACAGAATGCACGAGACTGCCCCTCGATGTGTCACCAACTTTGATGTCTCATTCACGCGACAAATCGTTCATACTGGAAATACGGCCACGACGCAATCAGCGGTTAAGCTTGTTATACCGCGCCCTCCTCCACCCGCGAAAACGACCACCGCAAATGCGCGTCCTTCACGCCGCGGCCATCCACCACGATCTGCGCGCTTTTGCGCGCTGTGGCCGGGCCGGCGAAGAAGACGCTCTCCTCAACGCTCACATCGGCGTTGGCCTCGAAGACGAGATCGACGCCGAGGCTGCGCAGCAGCACCTTGCGCTTGCCGGCCGCGCTCGCCTGCACATTGGGATGCAGATGGAAGCGCAGCACGAAATTCTCGGCCCGCGCGCCATGGCGCAGCGCGATGAGCCTGTCGTCGCCGAGCAGCTGCGAGCCGTCATGCGCCAGCGCCAGCCTGCGCTCGTGCAATAGGCCGAGCTCGCGCGCATAGCCGTCGTGCGAAAGCTCGAGCTCATGGCTCGTGTCGGTGGAGCGGCGCGCCGCCTTCACTTGCACGGGGCCGGCGACGATGCGCTCCTCCGGCCGGCCGCGTCCCGGCCGCGCCTCTATGCGGCAGGAGGAGCGATCCTCGACGACGAGGGTGGAATGCGCCGCCGTCGAGCGCGCGACGCGGCGCAGCGCCTCCGAGCCCGCGGGCGGGGCGCCGCAATTGACGACGATGCGCTCGGCGCCGATCGAAAATTCGAAGGAGAGACAGCCGGCATGGGCCGCGGAGGAGAAGATCGGCGGGGGCGGCGCGCCGGCGTCGACGACGACCGCGGCCGCGCCCGCCTGCAGCCGCCGATAGCCCGAATGCGGGGCGTCGAGAATAGGCGCGCCCGAGGCGTCGGCATGGGCGAGGATCGTCGCCAGACGATCCGGCGGCGCCTGGCCCATTCCGTTGAACAAAGCCAGCGAGCCGTCGCCATGCTTCAGCACGCGCAGGAAGGAGATCATCGCGGCGATGGAGGCGGTGAGCCGCTCCGGCGGCCGGCGCCCGCGCGCGGCATAGGCTTGGCGCAGCGGCAATAGATCGAGCAGCAGATCCACCGGCGTCTCGGGATTGCGGCCGATATGGCCGCCGTCCGGCAGGATTTGGCGGAACAGCTCGGCGTCCAGCAGCGCGGTGGCGCGCATCTCGAATTTGCGGCCGGCGTCGGCGCAGACGCCGAAAGCGGCGAGCGCCACGGCGCAGAGCAGCCGGTCCGAGGCGCGCCGCTCGGAGCCCATGGCGCGCAGCAGAAAGCGAATGTTGCGCGCCAGCGCGCGCATGAAGCGCTCGTAGAAATCTTGATCGGCGCCCTCGAGCAGGATCGGCGATTGCGCCAGAAAGGACAGCGTGCGGCGCGCGACGATGCGCGGCTCATAGGCGGGATCGTCGATGAAATCGGTGCGCGTGCGCAAAAATTCGTCGACCAGCGCGCGGGCGTTGGCGCGCGCGAGCGCGCGATCGGCGGCGCGCAAATGGCGCAGCCACGAGAAGCCGGCGAGCGAGCGCCGCCAAGCGACGGATGGCGGCGCGATGGAGAAGGGCGAGCGCCCATTGGTCTCCACCACCTTGCCGTCGAAGGAGAAATAGCCGGCGTAGATTTCATCCGCGACGGTTGGATCGGCTGTGCGAATGTCCTGCGGCGCCACATAGAGCCGCTCCGGCGCGCGAACGCCCATGGCCTGCACGGCGTAATAAGGCCCGCGCACCGCGCGCGCGAAAGAGGCGACGCCACGCGCGGCGGCATTCGCCAATCGCTGTCCGGAGCCTTTGGCCGTCTCGCTCAGAGCGTCCTCCTCGCGCTCCGCGATTTGGCGCGGAGCAAAGCGAATCATGATTGGGATGACACGAATCGCAAAAGCAGGAAAGCGGCGGATGCGCGATCCTGCGCCTTCCGTCAGTCCCGCCGCACGAGCCGCGCGGCGAAGAAGCCATCGAGCCCGGCGAGGCGCGCGTCCTCATTCGGCCAATAGGATGGCAGCGTGCGCAAATCGCCGTCCGGCGTCACGAATTCCGCCGGAACGCGATCGGCGGCGGCGTCGATCGGCGCGCGGCGCATCTCGGGATGACGGCGCAGGAAGCTCGCGATTTGCGCCTCGCCCTCCTCCGGCTCCAGCGAGCAGGTGCAATAGACGAGGCGCCCGCCGGGCCGCAGCAGGGAGGCGGTGCGCTCCAATATGCGCGATTGCAGCGCGACGAGGGAATCGAGATCGCCGGGCTTCTTGATCCAGGGCACGTCGGGATGACGGCGGATCGTCCCCGTCGCCGAGCAGGGCGCATCGAGCAGAATGGCGTCGAAGGGACGCGCGGCGGAATAAGAGGCGGCGTCGCCCACCGCTATGTCGGCGTGCAGGCGGACGCGCTGCAGATTGGCGGCGAGCAGCTTCAGCCGCTCGGCGGATCGATCGAGCGCCGTCACCTGCGCGCGGGCGAGAGCGAGCTGCGCGGTCTTGCCGCCGGGCGCTGCGCACATGTCGAGCACGCGCTCGTCCGGCTCCACGGCGAGCAAGCGCGCCGGCAGAGCGGCGGCGGCGTCCTGCACCCACCATTCGCCCTCCGCATAAGCGTCGAGCTCGACGATCGGCGTGCGCGCGCGCAGCCGCACCGAGCCGGTCGGCAGAACGATTCCATCGAGACGCTGCGCCCAGCCTTCGGCGTCCGATTTCACCGTGAGGTCGATCGGCGGCTCTTGCATATGGATGGCGGCGATGGCGCGCGCCTGCGCCTCGCCATAGGATTTGATCCAGCGCTGCGCGAGCCAGGCGGGCGTGTCGAGATCGAGCGGATCGGCGCCGAGAAACTCCTCGCGGCGGCGGATGAGATTGCGCAGCACGCCATTCACCAGGCCGGCGAAGGGAGTGGTCTTCGGCTCGAGCCGGACCGCGCGCACGGCGAGATCGACGGCGGCGTGATCGGGAACGTCGAGAAAGAGGATTTGCGCCGCCGCGGCGACGAGCGGCCATTCGAGCCGCGCGGCCTGCTTGGGCAGGCCCTTCTCGAGCAGAAGCGCGAGCGCGTGGCGAATGGCGCCGAGACGGCGAACGCCGACATAGGCGATGGAGCGCGCGAGCCCGATGTCGCGCGGCTCCATTCCTGCGAGGCGGTACGGAACCGCCTGCGGAGAAAAACGTTCGTCCAGCCGGTGGCCGCCTTGCGCGACATCCGCGATCACATTGGCCGCGGCGATGCGCGCCTGCAGCCCCGGGACTCGAGTGGCCTCGGCCTCGCGCGCGGCGTCTGCCGGAAGGAAGCCGGCCCGCGCCTTGGCCTTGGCGGAGAAAGGTCTATTGTCGCGCATTCACACCTTCGACGGGGATCGAATCGTCGTTTATATCACATAAGGAGCTGACCCGAGGCGAGCGCCGATCGCGCGCCCGAGAACCAGCTCTTGTCGGGAGAGTTTCCCGGGACAATTTCCCGGGAGCGTCGCGTTCCGAGGAGGATGAATGGACGAAGCGGAGACACGCTCGGAACGAGCCGCGACCGAGCGGACCCTTCCGCCGGAAGCGCAACGCGCGCTGGCGGAAGCCGAGGAGCGCCGCGAACGGCAGAGGCGTGATCGCGTCTCGACGCAGCGCGAGCTCGGCGGCCGCGGAGGGCTCGATCCCGCTCGCTACGGCGACTGGGAGAGCAAAGGAATAGCCAGCGACTTCTGAACGCCCGGCCCGAGCCCATGCTCGAGACGGGCGCGACGAGCGCCGCCCACGGCGCTTTGAACAATTCGAGGACCCTTGATGTTGGAAAAGCTCGTGGCCTGGTGTCTGCGCCGGCCCTGGACGGTCGTCATCGTCACGCTCGCGCTCACCGTCGCCGGCGCCTATGTGACCGCCACGCGTTTCGCCATCGACACGGATACGGCGCATCTCTTCTCGCCCGAGGTTCCCTGGCGCGCCAATGAGACGCGCCTCTACAAAGCCTTTCCGCAGATCGACGACATCATCGTGGCGGTCGTCGACGCCAAGACCAGCGAGCAGGCGGAAAAAAGCGCCAATGAGCTGCGCGACGCGCTGACCGGCAAGCCGCTCATGTCCCGCGTCTGGCGCCCGGACGATAATAAATATTTTCGCGACAATGGCATTCTCTTCCTCGGCGTCGACGAGATTCGCCGCGACATGAATTCGCTCGTCGCGCAGCGCGAGTTTCTGCAGCCGCTGGCGGAAGACCCCAGCCTGCGCGGCCTGTCGGACGCTCTGCTGTTCGGCCTCAAGCAGGTGGCGACGAGCGAGCGCGGCCTCGCCTCCTTCGCCAAGGGGCTCGATAATTTCACCGACGCTTTCGACGCCGTGCTCGCCGGAAAGCCGGCCAAGGTCTCCTGGGAGAAGCTGCTGGCCGGCGGCCGCGAGCCGGAGGCGCCCTCGGTCGGCCCCAGCGCGGACCCGCGCCGCATCGTGCTCATCAAGCCGATCATCGACTATTCGGCGCTGGAGCCCGGCCATGAGGCGGTGCAGATCATCCGCGACACGGCGAAATCGCTCGGCCTCGTTCCCGACAAGGGCGTGACCGTGCGGCTGACCGGCCAAGTGCCGCTGGCGGATGAGGAATTCGCCACCGTCGCCGAGAACACCGGGCTGAATGTCTCGGCCACGCTGGCGGTGGTGACGCTCATTCTCTGGGCGGCGCTGCGCTCCAAGCGGCTCATCTTCGCCGTGCTGCTGACCATCATCGCCGGCCTCGCCATGACCTCGGGCCTCGGCATAGCGCTGATCGGCCGCTTCAACCTCATCTCGGTCGCCTTCGCGGTTCTGTTCATCGGCCTCGGCGTCGATTTCGGCATTCAGTTCGCCACGCGCTATCGCGAGGAGCGCCACAATGTCGACGATCTGCCGCAAGCTCTGCTGGCGGCGACGCGCGGCATAGGCTGGTCGCTGACGCTCGCCGCCGTCTCGCTGCTCGCCGGCTTCTTCTGCTTCCTGCCGACGGAGTTTCTCGGCGTGGCCGAGCTCGGCCTCATCGCCGGCCTCGGCATGATCATCGCCTATCTGGCGACGCTCACCTTCCTGCCGGCGCTGATCCGCATTCTCGGCCCCAAGGCGGAGACGGCGCCGGTGGAGACCGCCTCGCTGGCCGCCGTCGATCATTGGATCGCCCGCCATCGCGTGCTGGTGCTCGTCGCGACGGCGATCGTCGTGCTCGCCGGCGCGCCCTTCCTGCTACATCTGCGCTTCGACTCCAATCCGATGAATCTGCGCGATCAAACTGTCGAATCGGTCGCGACCTTCCTCGATCTCTCCAAAAACCCGCAGACGGCGCCCAATAAGATCGAGGCGCTCGCGCCCTCTCTGCCCGCCGCGCGCGAGCTGGCCAAAAAAATCGCGGCGCTGCCGGAGGTCGATCATGTGACGACGATCGACCAGCTGATTCCCGCCGATCAGGACGAGAAGCTGCCGCTGCTCGAAAACGCCGCCAATCAGCTGCGCAAGATTCTCGATCCGACGGTCAAGCCCGCGCCGAGCGACGAGGAGGTGAAGAAAGCCCTCGCCCGCGCCGCCAAGACGATCCGCAAGGCCGGCTCCGCGCCCAAGGCCCCGGCCGGCCTCATCCGCTTCGCCGATTCGCTGGATGCGCTGGTCAAGGCCAGCCCGGAGATTCGCAAGGAGGCGCAGACCGCCGCTCTCTCCGATCTCGAGCGCCTCTTCGGCGAGCTGCGCAGAGCGCTCGCCGCGCAGAAGATCACGCCCGACTCGCTGCCGGAGGATCTGCGCTCGGAATGGATCTCCGCCGATGGCGAGGTGCGCGTCGAGGTGACGCCCAAGGGCGACAGCAATGATCGCGAGGTGATGACGCGCTTCGCCGAAGCGGTGCAGACGCTCGCCCCGGACGCCGGCGGCCCGCCGGTGATCGTCGCCGAGGCCGGCAAGACGGTCGTCGACGCCTTTCTGCAGGCCGGCGTGCTGGCCTTCGTGGCCATATTCCTGATTCTCGTCGTCGCGCTGCGGCGGGCGAGCGACGTCGCGCTCACGCTCGGCCCGCTGGTGCTCGCGGGAATCATGAGCCTCGAGGCGGCCGATCTGCTCGGCTTATCGCTCAACTTCGCCAATATCATCGCGCTGCCGCTGATGTTCGGCGTCGGCGTCGCCTTCCACATCTATTACGTCATCGCCTGGCGCAAGGGCGTCTCGGACATGCTCGCCTCGAGCCTGACGCGCGCCATCTTCTTCAGCGCGCTCACCACGGGCACGGCCTTCGGCAGCCTGTTCCTGTCGAGCCATCCGGGCACGGCCAGCATGGGCGCGCTGCTCGCCATCTCGCTGTTCTTCACTTTGCTCGCCGCCTTCATCATCGTGCCGGCCTTCCTCGGCCCGCCGCGGATGGAGGAGGAGGCGGAGGCGATCGGCGATCCGCAGGAGGCCGCCCTCGGCGCGAGCGAAGCGACCGAGCGAACGGCTTCGCCTGTGCAGCCGCCGCGCGGCGTGTTAGGCTCGGAGCCATGATGAAGAAGGCGGCTTTTTCCCTGCTTCTCGCCCTCGTTTCCGCCGCTCCTGCGGCGGCGGCCCCCGCGGAGGCGGCGCCGGCCCCCGCCGCGCCGACCGAGCCGATCTATGGCGTATGGATGCGCGGCGGCCATCAGCAAAAGCTCGAATTCTTCGATTGCGACGGCAAGCTCTGCGCGCGCGGCGTGTTTCCGCCGCCCCCGCCCGGCCAGCAGCCGATGCTGATTCTGCGCCATGCGGCGCGGATCGAGGCCAATCGCTGGAAAGGCGATCTCTTCAATCCAGAGAACGGCAAAATCTATATCGGGATCATCACTTTGGACAGCCCGACCCAGCTCACGCTCACCGGCTGCCTGATCGCATTCTTGTGTCAGAGCGAAAGCTGGAACAAAATGCCCGGCGAGCCGACGCCTTCCCAAAAGACGCCGACGCCGCGGCGAAGAAATTAACAATCCGTAACTTGACCATAACGGCCTCGCCTCGCAGGGTCGAGCGGAGCCGCGGCGAAGGAATCGGTTTTCGGCGGCTCTTCCACGCGCCCTCGCGAGGCCATTTTTGCGGGGTCGAGTGGGATCGGCGCTCTCGATCGAGTCGCGCCGGTGGAAAATTCACGCGCCCGCTTTAACGGCGGCGCTCATTGGTCTAGGCCCTGTCACAGGGCCACGCGCCCGCCCGGGCGCAGATGCGGATAGAACGGAATTGTCCTTGTCTCCGAGACGACGACCACGGCCGCCCCTGTTCCTCGGTCGCGCCGCGGCGCTCGCCGCCGCGACGGCCCTCTCCGGCTGCGTGCTCGATTGGGAGAAGCCGGACGCCACGGTCGAGACCCCGCCCGCCTTCAAGGCCGCCAAGCCGGCCCGCTCGGCCGCGCCGATTCGCGCCGCCAAGGAATGGTCGCAGGGCTTCCGCTCGCCGGAGCTGACCCGCCTCGTCGAAAAGGCGCTCGAGCAAAATCTGGACATAGCCGCCGCGGTGGCGCGCATCCAGCAAGCCGACGCGACCGCGCGGATCAACAGCTCGCCGCTGTGGCCGTCGCTCACGATGAACGACATAGCGCGGCGCACCCAGACGCCGGCGACCATCACCAGCGCGACGAGCACCAGCGCCTCGACCAGCGCCACGACGACGACCGGCGCCGCCGGCTCGAGCGTGCTGCGCACGCGCCGCGCCAATTTCTTGCAGCTGCAGCTCGACGCCAGCTATGAGATCGACTTCTGGGGCAAGAATCAGGACGCCTCCAACGCCGCGCGGCTGCTCGCCGACGCCAGCCGCTTCGATCGCGACGTGGTCGAGATTTCCACCATCGCCTCGGTGGTGAACGCCTATTTTCAGGTGCTGACGGCGGAAGACCGGCTACGCATCGCCCACAACAACATCAAGATCGCCGAAACCGTGCTGAAGGCCATCAAGGCCCGGCTCGACGTCGGCACCG
Organism: Methylosinus sp. R-45379; assembly: GCF_001644125.1. Lineage (NCBI taxonomy): Bacteria > Pseudomonadati > Pseudomonadota > Alphaproteobacteria > Hyphomicrobiales > Methylocystaceae > Methylosinus > Methylosinus sp. R-45379. Next base: position 81,137 of record NZ_LUUM01000201.1, on the reverse strand, counting down.
CCACGGCGCTCGACTTTTCGCAGCAGGATTCGGTCGTCGCGCAGCAGCGCGCCTCCGTGCCGCCGCTGGAGCAGACTTTGCGCCAGACGAAGAACACGCTGGCCGTGCTGCTCGGCGTCCCGCCGGAGAGCGCCGTCATCAAGGGCGGCTCGCTGACCCGGCTCAGCTTCCCGAAAGTCTCGCCCGGCCTGCCCTCCGAGCTGCTGCTGCGCCGCCCGGATATCGCAGAGGCCGAGGCCAAGCTCGAATCCGCCGAATTCTCGGTGCTGCAGGCGCGCGCCTCCTTCTTCCCGTCGATCAAGATCACCGGCTATTACGGCGTGCAGAGCATCGCGCTGCGCTCGCTGTTCCGCCCGGAGGCGATCGCCTGGCAGATCGCCGGCAATCTGACGCAGCCGGTCTTCGACGGCTATAATCTGCAGGGCCAATATCTGCTGCAGCAGGGCAAGTTCGCCGAGCTGGCGCAGGCTTACAAAAAACAAATTTTGACGGCCTTCTCGGACGTCGAGAATGCGCTCATCGCCATACAGGAGACCTCTCGCCAGCTGAAGCTGCAGGGCGAGGCGGCGGCCGCGGCGCGACGGGCCTATGAGGTGGCCGAAGCGCGGCTCCGTGAGGGAACGATCGATATCATCACCCTCTCGACCACGGAGACCACCTTGTTCCAGACCGAGGACGCGCTGGCCGTGGTTCGGCTCGCATATTTCCAGGCGGCCACCAGCCTCTATCAGGCGCTCGGCGGCGGCTGGTCCGGCGCGACGCGCGCGCTCGAGATCGCCGCCGAAGATGGCGCCTATGAGTCGGACAAGGGTCCCTGGCCGTGAAACCGCCGCTCTCCTGGCCGGCCGGCTGGCGCGCGAAGCGGCCGTCGCCGCTGGTCGCCCTGGGGGTCATCGCCGCGCTCGCGGCCGGCTATTACGTCGCCCGTCCCTGGATCTTCGGCGACGGGGCGCAAGAATCGGCCGCAGTGTCGGGCGGCAAGCGCGAGGGGCGCCGCCGCAGCCTGGATGGTCCCGTCTCCATAACGGCGACGCCGGTGCGGATCGCCGATGTGCCGGTGACGATCGACGCGGTCGGCACGGCGCAGGCGCTCAACACGGTCACTGTCCGCACGCAGGTCGATGGGCGGCTGATGAAGCTCGGCTTCGACGAGGGGCAGAGCGTCAAGAAGGGCGATATTGTCGCCCTCATCGATCCGACGCTCTATCAGGCCGCCTATGACCAGGCCGTCGCCAAAAAGGCGCAGGACGAAGCCAATCTCGCCAACGCCCGCGTCGATGTGACGCGCTATAAGAAGCTCGCGGCGAGCAATTTCGGCTCTCAGCAGCAATTTGCGACGCAGGAGTCGCTCGTCACCCAGCTCGAGGCGCAGATCCGCGCCGATCAAGGCGCGATCGACAACGCCAAGGCGACGCTGGATTACGCCACCATACGCTCGCCGATCGACGGCCGCACCGGCATAAGGCTCGTGGACGTCGGCAATATTCTGCACAGCTCGGACGCGACCGGCATCGTCGTCATCACCCAGCTGCAGCCGATCTATGTCGTCTTCACCGTGCCGCAGCAGTTTCTGCCCGCGGTGCAGAAGGCGCAGTCCCGCGCCCCGGCGCCGGCGGCCGCCCTCGGCCCGGACAATTCCAGCGTGCTGGACACGGGCGTGGTGACGGTGATCGACAATCAGATCGACCAGACCACCGGCACGGTGAAGATAAAGGCGACCTTCGAGAATAAGGGCCTCGCGCTGTGGCCGGGCCAGTTCGTCAACGTCCGGTTGACAGTCGATGTGCTACACGATGCGCGTGTGGTTCCGAGCTCGGCCATTCAACGCGGCCCCAATGGCGCCTTCGTCTATGCGCTGAACGAGGACGAGACCGTCTCGATGAAGGCGGTCTCCGTCGGACGGCAGGACGAGGTTCAGGCGGTGGTCGTCTCCGGCCTCGAGCCGGGCGAGAAGGTGGCGACGACCGGCTTCTCGCGGCTCGTCGACGGATCGCAGGTCAAGGTGATGGAGCCGACGGCCGATCGCGGCGCGGATGCTGCGAAGCGTCCGCGCAAGGAACAAAAGAGCGAGGCCGGCGGCGAGAAGCGCGGCGACGTCGGCGGCCCGCCGCAACAGAGGTGACGCTCCCGCGATGAGCGTGTCGACGCCCTTCATCGAACGGCCGGTGGCGACCTCGCTGCTGAGCTTCGCCGTGCTCTTGTTCGGCCTGCTCGGCTATGCGCGTCTGTCGATCTCGCCGCTGCCGCAGGTCGACTTCCCGACCATTCAGGTCACGACGCAATTGCCGGGCGCCAATCCCGACACGATGGCGGCGCTGGTGACGGCCTCGCTCGAGCGGCAGTTCGGGCAGATTCCGTCGCTGCAGACCATGTCGTCGCAGAGCTCCTTCGGCCTCTCGCAGATCACGCTGCAATTCGAGCTCGATCGCGACATAGACGCCGCCGCGCAGGATGTGCAATCGGCGATCAACGCCGCCGCCTCGACGCTGCCGCGCACGCTGCCCTATCCGCCCGTCTATTCGAAGGTCAATCCGGCCGACACGCCGGTGGTGACGCTCACCTTGCGCTCCAAGACCGCCAGCATGCGGCAGATGAGCGACGTCGCCGACACGCTGATCGCGCCGCGCCTCTCGGAAGTGCCGGGCGTCGGCCATGTGGCGGTGGAGGGCGGCGTGCGCCCGGCGGTGCGCATTCAGGCCGATCTCGCCCGGCTCGCCGCAAATCGCATGAGCATGGAGGATTTGCGCGCCGCCATCGCCGCCGCCAATGTCGCCGGCGCCAAGGGCTCGCTCGACGGGCTCCACCAATCCTACACGCTCGACGCCAATGACCAGCTGAAAGCGGCGCGGCAGTTCGAGACCGTCGTCGTCGCCTATCGCAATGGCGCGCCGATCATGCTGCGCGATGTGGCGACGGTGCTCGATGGGCTGGAGAACGCCAGGGTCGGCGGCTGGTATCGCGGCGAGCCGGCGATCATCCTCGACGTGCAGCGCCAGCCGGGCGCCAATATCATCAGCACGGTCGATCAGCTCCATAAGGAGCTGCCCAATGTCATGCGCGCGCTGCCCAAGGGCATGTCGCTCGAGGTGGTGAACGACCGCACCCAAACGATCCGCGCCTCGATCGAGGATGTGGAATTCACCCTGGTGCTGGCCACCGCGCTGGTGATTTTGGTGGTGCTGGTGTTTCTGCGCAGCTGGCGGGCGACGGTCATCGCCGGCGTCAGCCTGCCGCTCTCCATCATCGCCACTTTCGCGCTGATGTCGCTCGCCGGCTTCTCGCTCGACAATCTGTCGCTGATGGCGCTGACCATCGGCGCCGGCTTCGTCGTGGACGACGCCATCGTGATGATCGAGAACATCGTCCGCAACATAGAGCTCGGCAAGACGCCGCATCGCGCCGCGCTGGACGGCGCGCGGGAGATCGCCTTCACGGTGATCTCGCTCACCGTCTCGCTGATCGCCGTCTTCATCCCGCTTCTGTTCATGACCGGCCTCGTCGGCCGCATGTTCCGCGAGTTCGCGCTGACGCTCACCGCGCAGGTCGTCGTCTCGGCGATCATCTCGCTGACCTTGACGCCCATGCTCTGCGCCAAGCTGCTGAAGCCGGGCGCGGGCCACGCCGCCCATGCGCCGGCGAGCGGCTTTTCCGCCTGGCTCGACGAATTCTACGCCAAGACTCTCGCCATTGCGCTCGGCCGGCAAAAGCTGATGCTGGTCCTCACCTTCGGCACTCTGGCGCTCACCATCGCGCTCTACGCTTTCATCCCCAAGGGCTTCCTGCCGCGCCAGGACACGAGCCAGCTGAATGTCGTGCTGGAGGCCTCGCCCGATTCCTCCTTCGAGGCGATGACGCGGCTGCAGGCCGAGGTCTCGAAAATCTTCGAGGCGGAGCCGGAGGCCACGGGGACCGCCTCGGTGCTCGGCGTCGGCCCGCTCAACGCCACCACCAATGTCGCCCATATGTCGGTGACGCTGCGCCCGCGTGATGTGCGCAGCGTCGGCGCAGATGAGATCGCCGAGCGGCTGAAGAAGGCGGCCGAGCGCATTCCCGGCGCGTCCGTCTACATAGAGCCGGTGCAGGACATACAGATCACGACGCGCGCCAGCCGCTCGCAATATCAATATACGCTCACCGCGCCCGATCAGGCCGAGCTGCAGGACTGGTCGCAGAAGCTGATCGACGCGATCCGCCGCGACGGCGTGTTCCGCAATGTCGCCGCCGAGACGCAGAACGGCGGGCTGCGCACCTTCCTGCACATCGACCGCGAGCTGATGGGGCGGCTCGGCGTCACCGCGCAGAATGTCGATGACACGCTGAACGACGCTTTCGGCCAGCGGCAGATCTCCACCATCTACGCCCAGTCCAACCAATATCGCGTGATATTGGAGGCGGCGCCGCAATATCAGCGCGACCCGACCGCGCTCGACAAGCTCTATGTCTCGCCCTCCAATGGCGGACCGCAGACGCCGATCTCGACCTTCGTCTCGGTGGAGCAGACGACGGCGCCTCTCGCCGTCGCGCATCAGGAGCAGTTTCCGGCGGCGACGATCAGCTTCGACCTCGCGCCCGGCGCCGCGCTCGGCGATGCGGTGGAGGCGATCGCCCGCATAGAGCGTGAGATCGGCCTGCCCTCCTCCATCATCGGCATGTTCAGCGCCGATGCGGCGGAGTTCCGCAAATCGCTCGCCGGTCAGCCCTGGCTCATTCTGGCGGCGGCCATCGCCATCTATGTGGTGCTGGGCGTGCTCTATGAGAGCTATGCGCATCCCTTCACCGTGCTGACGACGCTGCCCTCGGCCGGCGTCGGCGCGCTGCTGGCGCTGATGGCGACCGGGCTCGACATGTCGCTGGTGGCGCTGATCGGCGTCGTGCTGCTGATGGGCATCGTCAAGAAGAACGCCATCATGATGATCGACTTCGCGCTGGAGGCGGAGAAGGCAGAGGCTCTGACGCCCTTCGACTCCATCGTGCGCGCCTGCCGGCTGCGCTTTCGGCCGATCATGATGACGACGCTGGCCGCGCTGCTCGGCGCGCTGCCGCTGGCGCTGGCGCATGGTCCGGGCAGCGAGCTGCGCATTCCGCTCGGCGTCTCGATCATCGGCGGGCTCATTCTGTCGCAGCTGCTGACGCTCTATACGACGCCGGTCATCTATCTCGCCGTCGATCGCCTGCGCGCGCGGCTGCGCGAATGGCTGCATGGATCGCCGGCGTCGCAGCCGCAGGCCGCCGCCCCGACAGCGCCGCCCTCCGAGCGCAAGGAGGCGGCGGAGTGATGGGGTTTCCCAGCGATTTCGCGCGATGCGAGCCTGAAGGCTCGCGGTCCAGGGCGCGCTTCGGACCGCGAGCCTTCAGGCTCGCCCACCCACGCGCCGATCGAGCCCCGACGCCATGAACATCTCCGAGCCTTTCATCCGCCGGCCGGTGGGCGCGAGCCTGCTCGCGGCGGCGCTGTTCATGGTCGGAGCCGTCGCCTATTTCTTCCTGCCCGTCGCCAGCCTGCCGGCGATCGACTTTCCGGCGATCGGCGTCATAGCGGCGCGGCCGGGCGCCGATCCGGCGACAATGGCGGCGTCCGTCGCCGCGCCGCTGGAGCGCCGCCTCGCCGGCATCTCCGGCGTCACCGAGCTCACCTCGGTCAGCTCGCTCGGCCAGACGCAGATCGTCGCGCAATTCGACATCGGCCGGAACATCGACGCCGCCGCGCGCGACGTGCAGGCGGCGATCAACGCCGCCGCCACCGATCTGCCCTCCGATCTGCCGCTGCTGCCGGTCTTCCGCAAGGCGAGCCAGGCGACGGTGCCCTCCATCGTCCTCGCTCTGACCTCGGAGACCTTGCCGACCAGCGCCATTTTCGACGCCGCCGATACGGTCATCGCCCAGCGCATCTCGCAAGTGCCCGGCGTCGCCGAGGTCCGCATCGCCGGCGCCGAGCAGCCGGCGATCCGCGTGCAGATGGATACGGCGCGCCTCGCCGCAATGGGCCTCGGCGTCGATGCGGTGGCGAACGCCATCGTCTCCGCCAATGTGCTCTCGCCGCTCGGCGCGCTGAATGGCGAGCAGCTCGGCCGCACCATCGGCGCCAGCGATCAGCTGGCGACGCCGCGCGACTTTCGCAATGTCGTCGTCTCGGCGAGCAATGGCGCCGTGGTCAAGCTCGGCGATATCGCCACTGTCGAGCGCGGCGTGCGCAATCGACTGGCGGCCGGCTGGTTCAACGGCAAGCCGGCGGTCATCATCATCGTGACGCGGCAGCCCAACGCCAATGTGATCGCCATGGTCGATCAGGTGAAGGCGCTGCTGCCCGAGCTGCGGACATGGATTCCGAGCGGCGTCGACGTCTCCATCCTCTCCGATCGGACGCAGACGATCCGCGCCAGCGTCTCGGAAATACAGAACACGCTGCTCGTCTCCATCGCCCTCGTCATGGCGGTGGTGTTCGTCTTCCTGCGCCGGGCGACGCCGGTCTTCGCCGCGGCGGTGACAGTGCCGCTGTCCCTCGTCGGCTCCTGCGCGGCCATGTGGCTCGCCGGCTTCTCGATCAATAATCTGTCGCTGATGGCGCTCACCATCGCGGTCGGCTTCGTCATCGACGACGCCATCGTCATGATCGAGAACATAGAGACCAATGTCGAGCGCGGCATGGACCGGCTGGAGGCGGCGCTCACCGGCGCGAAGCAGATCGGCTTCACCGTCGTCTCGATCAGCCTGTCCTTGATCGCCGTCTTCATTCCGCTGCTGCTGATGGAAGGCATTTTCGGGCGGCTGCTGCGCGAATTCGCCTTCACCCTCACCTTCGCCATCGTCATCTCGACCATCGTCTCGCTGACGGTGACGCCGACGATCTGCGCGCATCTGCCCTCGCCCAAGCGAGAGACGCCGTCCCGCTTCGACCGTCTGGTCGAGGGCGCTCTGGCGCGGCTCATCGGCCTCTATGCGCGCAGCTTGCGGCCGGTCGTCGACCATCCTTGGGCGACGCTCGGCGTCATCGTGCTGACGATCGGCTGGACAGTTCACCTCTACGCCTCGGTCCCCAAGGGCAATCTGCCGCAGGACGATATCGGCCTGCTCAACGGCACGACCGAAGCCTCGGCGGATATTTCCTTCGGCGATATGGTCGCGCTGCAGAAGAAGGCCGCCGCCATCGCCGCCGCCGACCCGGACGTCGTCAATGTCGGCTCCTTTATCGGCGGCTCCAATCAGAGCATGTCCGGCAATCAGGGCCGGCTGTTTCTGGCGCTGAAGCCCGCCACCGAACGCAAGGCGTCGAGCTTCGAGGTGCTGGCGCGCCTGCGCCAGGCGTTCGGCAAGATCGCCGGCCTCTCCGTCTATATGACGCCGTCGCAGGATTTGCGCTCCGGCGGGCGCCAGAGCAAAGCGCAATATCAGTTCACCATCACCGCCTCCACGGTCGACGATTTGGAAGAATGGACCCCCAAGCTGCTCGCGCGGCTGCAAAGGCTGCCCGATCTCGCCGACGTGACCACCGATCGGCAGCAGGGCGCGCTGAAGGCCAATGTCGTCATCGACCGCACCGCCGCCTCGCGCATGGGCGTGCCTATTCAGGCGATCGACGCGGCGCTCAACAGCTCCTTCGGCCAGCGTCAGGATTCGATCATCTACACGCAGCGCAATCAATATCGCGTCATCGTCGAGGCGCCGCTGTCGCGCCAGCGCGATCCGCGCGATCTCTCCGGCCTCTATGTCTCGGCCAGCGACGGAACCCAGGTTCCGCTCACCGCTGTCGCCCGCATAGAGCGCGGGACCATGCCGCTCGTCGTCAATCATCAGGGCGTGCTGCCGGCGGCGACCATCACCTTCAACATAGCGCCTGGCCATACGCTGGACGCGGCGGCGAAAGCCATTCTCACGGCGACCGAGGAAATGCAGCTCCCCAATGGGGTGCAGGCGGAATTCGCCGGCGACGCCAAGGATTTTCGCAAGCTCTCATCGGGGATGGCGTGGCTGATCCTGGCCGCGCTGCTCGCCGTCTACATCATCCTCGGCGTGCTCTATGAGAGCCTCGCCCATCCGGTGACGATCATCTCCACCCTGCCCTCGGCCGGGCTCGGCGCGCTGCTGGCGCTCGAGGCCTTCGACACGGAATTCACGATGATCGCCTTCATCGGCATTCTGCTGCTGATCGGCATAGTGAAGAAGAACGGCATCATGCTGGTCGACTTCGCCCTGCACGCCGAGCGCGACAAGGGCTATTCCGTGCGCGATGCGGCGCTGGAGGCGGCCGTGGAGCGCTTTCGGCCGATCTTGATGACGACGCTCGCCGCCATGCTCGGCGCCCTGCCGCTCGCCTTCGCCGGCGGAATCGGCGCGGAAATGCGGCGTCCGCTCGGCGTCACCATCGTCGGCGGGCTGCTGCTCAGCCAGATGCTGACGCTCTACACGACGCCGGTGATCTATCTATTGATGAGCAAGCTGGAGAGCCGGCGGCCGCGGCGGGCGCCCGAAACGCCGAGCCGCGAGGCTGCGATCCCAGAGCCGCAGACGGCGAAAGCTTCGTGAAGCGCGGTCGTCGCTCCACCGAAACATCGGACTTGCAGCGCGGCGGCGTCTGATGTCCGACCGATCATCGCGACGTCCCCTTCTCCCCGCATGCGGGGAGAAGGAAGACTGCGAAGGTTGCGAGAAGCCCTTTTAAGATCAGTGCGTGAAGTCGCCCTGCGTCTCGAAGAACAGCCGCAGGACTGGATGCTCGCCACAATCCTCGACCGGAATGTGCCAGAATTTCGAGTCCATCTGCGGAAAGCGCGACATGGGAAGATGAATTTCCGTCAGTCGCGAATGATTGTCACGCCCCTCGATCATCGCCTCGCCGAGCAGATGCAGCAGATCTTCCAGTCGATCCGGCACTTCCGCGACAGTGAGCGTTGTCGTGTTCGAGAGAGGGCGGGCCTTATCGTAAACGAGCTCATAATCTGCTGGTTTCATAAATCCGACCCCACGATTGCCGGCCTAATGGCAAGCAAGACGCATACCGCAGGCGGAGCAGCTAGACCATGCTGCAGCGCATCCGCCCTGCGCCTTGCGCTCACTATAGACCCCTCAAGACGAAGGTCAAAAGGAGTGCGCGGCTTTCAGGGTCCAAAAAATCACAAAAGCGTGTCAATTTTGTAACCACCTCAACCCTCGGAATTATTTATGCGATTTCCCCAGCGGTCGGAGAAGATCAATTCCTCGAGCGGCAGGCGCTTGGCCCATTGCCGAATTTCGAGCTCCGGCTGCGCATAGGCCTTGGCGACGCGGCCGACGCAGAGATAGGCCACAATGGCGATTTCCGCAGGGATGTCGAAAATCGCACGTAAATCCTGCTCTCTCAATATGCTCACCCAGCCGACGCCGATTCCTTCCGCCCGCGCCGCCAGCCAGAAATTCTGCACCGCACAAGCGGTGGAGAGGAGATCGGCCTCCGGCTGCTGGGTGCGGCCGAGCCCGGTCTGGCCCTGCCGGGAGCGGTCGCAAGTGATGCAGATATTCAGCGGCGCTTTCAAAATCCCTTGCAGCTTCAAGCTTCGATATTGCGCGCGCCGCCCCGGCGGCAGCAACGCCTCCTCCGCCTCGGCGGCGCGCTCGAAGGCGGCATGCACGGCCTCTCGCAAGCCGCGATCGCGGATGAGCAGGAAGTTCCAAGGCTGCATGAAGCCCACGGATGGCGCGTGATGCGCGGCGTCCAGCAGGCGCAGCACCTCCTCGTGAGACAATTCATCGGGCAGGAATTCGTCGCGAACGTCGCGGCGCGTGTGGATGGCGCGATAGACGGCGGCGCGCTCCTCCTCCGAGAATGGCGCGCTGGCGACGAGCGACGGCTCGGGATCAAAGACCATTTCGTCCGCTCTCCAATGCGCGCTCCAGTCGTTCCCAGGCCGCGGGCGCAGCCGGCAGGCCGAAACGAAGCCGATCCGGCCGCTCGCCGAACCTACGCGTCAATATGCCGCGCCGGGCGAAATGGGCAAACCATCGATCCGCCGCCGCATGGCGAACGAGCCGAAAAAGCGACGTTCCGCCAATGATTTCGAAGCCTGCGGCGGCGAGCAGCCCGTCGAGCCGGACGGCCTCCTGCGCGAGCGCGACGCCGCGACCCGCGAGCCAGGGCGCATCGGCGAGCGCCGCCGCGCCGATCGCCAGCGCCGGGCCGGAGACGCTCCAGGGTCCGAGCGTCGCCCGCAACGGCTCGGCGAGCGCCGCGCCGCAGAGGGCGAAGCCGAGCCGGACGCCCGGCAGCCCATAGGCCTTGCCGAAAGAACGCAAAAGCACGAGGCCATCCTCCCCCGCGTGCGGCGCGAGGCTCGCCTCGGCGGGAAGAAAATCGGCGAAAGCCTCATCGACGATGAGCAGCCCGCCCTTCGCCGCCATGGCCCGCGCCGTCTCGGCGAGGCGCGCGGCGAGCTCGAGGCGGCCGTCGGGATTATTGGGATTGACGACGACGCCGACCTCGGCCGCCGCGATCTCCTCCAATGTTTCCACGCGCGCGACCTCGGCGCCGGCGGCGCGCCAGGCGGCCGCATGCTCCTCATAAGTGAGGCCGAGGACGGAGACCCGCGTCGCCGGCCTCGAGCGCGGCAGCCAATGCAAGCGTGGCAGGCTTTGAATGAAAGCCTGCGTCCCCGCCCCCGCGACGACCTGCGCCCCAGGCCCGGCGCGATAGGCGGCGGCGGCGATGCGCTCCAGCCCCGCCAGAGCGGCGACATCCGGCAGGCGGGTGAAGACTTCCGGCGCGAGCGGCGGAAACGGATAGGGATAGGGGCTGACGCCGGTCGAGAGATCGATCCAGGGCTCCGGCGCCTGCGGAAAATGCGCCCGCGCGAGATCGAGCCGGCCTCCATGCAGGATCGACGGCAGGATCGGCGGCGAAACGCTCATCGCGCCAGCTCCAACAGCGCGTCCACGTCCAAATGACGCTCGAAATGCTCGGCGAGACCGTCCAACGTCGCCTCGATCGACTGCTCATAGGAGAGGTCCGAGGCGCTCGCGCCATGATCGCGCAGAAAACCGGCGCGCAGAGAATCATCGGCGAAAAAGCCATGCACATAGACGCCGGCGCAGCGCCCATCCACTGAGGCCGCGCCGTCGCGCCGCCCATCCTCGAAGCGCAGCAGCGGACGCGCGCAATCGGCCCCCTCTGTGCGGCCGGCGTGCATCTCATAGCCGTAGAAGGGGATATTTTCGGCGATGGTCGCGCCTCTCACCTGCTTCAGCACTTTCTCGGTCTCGAAGACCGTCTCCATATCGAGGAGGCCGAGCCCCTCCACCGCGCCGGGCGGCCCCTCGAGCCCTTGCGGATCGGCGATGCGGCGGCCCATCATCTGATAGCCGCCGCAAATGCCGAAAACGCGCCCGCCGCGACGAATATGCGCGGCGAGGTCTATGTGCCAGCCGGCCTCGCGAAAGGCGGAAAGATCGGCGATCGTCGCCTTGGAGCCCGGCAGTATCACGAGCCGCGCCTCCGCCGGCAGCGGCTCGCCCGGCCGCACCAGAATGAAGCGCACGCCCTGCTCCGCCCGCAGCGGATCGAGATCGTCGAAATTGGCGATATTGGGCAGCAGCGGCGCGGCGATCGTCAGACCGCCCTCCCCGCTCGAGGCGCCGGCGCGCAGGCCGAAAGCGTCCTCCGCCGGCAGACGCGCCGCGTCCGCGAAAAAGGGCGCGAGGCCGAGCGGCCGCCAACCGGTGCGCTCGGCGATGAAACGCATGCCTTCGTCGAAGAGCGAGGGATCGCCGCGGAATTTATTGACGATGAAGCCGCAGATCAGCGCTTCATCATCTGGATCGAGCACGGCCTTGCAGCCGACGAGCTGCGCGATGACGCCGCCGCGATCTATATCGCCGACCAGCACGACCGGGGCGTCGACGCGGCGAGCGAAGCCCATATTGGCGATGTCATTGGCGCGCAGATTGATCTCCGCCGCGCTGCCGGCGCCTTCGACCAGCACGATATCGCAGCTCGCGCGCAGGCGCTCATAGCTCTCCAGCACGGCGGACATGAGCCCCGCCTTCCATTGCTGATATTCGCGCGCGCGCGCCGAGCCGACGATTTTTCCGCGCAGCACGACTTGCGCGCCGGCGGCGCCCTGGGGCTTCAGCAGCACGGGATTCATATCGGCGGTCGGCGCGAGACGGGCGGCGCGCGCCTGCAACGCCTGGGCGCGGCCGATCTCGGCGCCGTCCGCCGTCACCGCGGCGTTGTTGGACATATTCTGCGGCTTGAAGGGCGCGACCCGCAAGCCGCGCCGCGTGAGCGCGCGCGCGAGGCCGGCGACGACCAGCGATTTGCCGACATCCGACCCCGTGCCTTGGAACATCAGAGTGACGCTCATCTAGGCCGCCTCGCAGAAGAGAAAATCGACGGCCGCCGCGACGTCATGAACGATGTGCGCCTCGCCGCCGCGCGGCGGCGTGACCATCACGACCGGCAGGCCGAGCATGCGCGCGGCTTCTATCTTCGCATAGGTCTCGCGGCCGCCGCTGTTCTTGGAGACGATGACATCGACCGCCGAGGCGCGCATCAGGGACAATTCGCTCTCGACTGTGAAAGGACCGCGCTCCAGGATCAATTGGTAGCGTTGCGGTAGATCGTTCTCCTGCGGCTGATCGATCGTTCGGATCAGATAATAATGCTGCGGCGCACACAGAAAATCCGCGAGCCCCAGACGGCCGATGGTGAGAAAGACGCGCCGCGGCGCCTCGCCCAGCGCGGCCACGGCGCCGGCATTGTCCGCGACCTCGATCCAGCGATCCCCTTCCACGGAGCTCCAAGGCGCGCGCGTGTAGACCAGCAGCGGCAGGCCCAGCGCCGCGCAGGCCGCGCGCGCATTGGCGGAAATTCGCGCCGCAAAAGGATGGGTGGCGTCGATCACGCGCTCGATGCGCTCCTCGACGAGATAGCGCGTCAGCCCCTCGACGCCGCCGAAGCCGCCGATGCGGACCGGCAGCGGCGAGGCGAGCGGCGCGCTGGTGCGGCCCGCCAGCGAGACCACCGCGTCAAGGCGCGCGTCGCCGGCGAGACGGGACGCGAGCGCGCGCGCCTCGCTGGTGCCGCCCAGAATGAGCGCCCGGATCGGCCCGGCCTTTTGCCGCAGCGCAGCGAGGGGCGCCGCGGCCGGCGTATTGGTCTGAGGCATGGCTTAGCCCTATACTCCCGCCCGTGATTATTCAAACGGAGGCTCGAGATGAAGCGGTCCTGGATGTGCGCGTCGATTTTTTCAGTCGTCGCGACCGCGGCGCTCGCCGATCCGATCGGCGAGTGGCGCGTCGCCGACGGCACCGCGCATATTCAGATCAGCCGCTGCGGGCAAGCGATCTGCGGCAAGATCGCCTGGCTGTCCGAGAAGGGCGTCGACGAGAACAATCCCGACCCCCGCCAGCGCAAGCGCTCTCTGCTCGGCCTGCCGATCCTGAATCTGAAGCTGACCGGCGACAATCAATGGACCGGCACCATCTACAACGCCAAGGACGGCCAGAGCTACGCCGCGAGCCTCGCGCTGCGCAGCGAGAAGGTGCTGCTCCTCGAGGGCTGCGTCAATGGCACCAATATCTGCGGCGGCGAGGAGTGGACGCGGGTGCGGTGAGCGGCTGGAGTGTTTTCGAGCGACGTGGGAACCGGTTCGCGTGAAGAAAACATGACATAAATAAAGGAATCGAGCGCTTTTCCGGTTCGATCTGAACCGGAAAAGCGCTCGGCGCCACTCTATTTTCCGCGCGCGAGATACTCCTCCTTCAGAATGCGTCGCAAAACCTTGCCGACATTGGTCTTGGGCAGGCTGTCGCGGAACTCGAAATGGCGCGGCGCCTTGTAATGCGTCAGCGTCTCGCGGCAGAAATCATGCAGCTCCTTGCCGGTGACGCTGGGATCGCGCGGCACGATGAAGGCGAGCGGCGCCTCGCCCGAATGCGGATCGGGAATGCCGATCACCGCCGCCTCGCTGACCTTGGGATGGCGCGTCAGCACATTCTCGACTTCATTGGGATAGACGTTGAAGCCGGAGACCAGGATCATCTCCTTGAGACGATCGACGATCTTCAATAGTCCGTCGGGCATCATCACAGCGACGTCGCCCGTGCGCAAGAAGCCGTCCTCCGTCGTCGCCGCGACCGTCTCTTCCGGCCTGTTCCAATAGCCGGCCATCACTTGCGGACCTTTGACGCAGAGCTCGCCGCGCTCGCCGAAAGGCGCGGGCTCGCCGGAAGGCAGGCGGATCGACACTTGCGTCGAGGGATAGGGATAGCCGATGGCGCCGGAAAATTCGACGAGATCGGGCCGGTTGCAGGTGATGACCGGCGATGTCTCCGAAAGGCCATAGCCTTCGATGATGGGATGGCCGGTGATCTCCTTCCATTTGCGCGCGACGACGTCTTGCGTCGCCATGCCGCCGGAAATGCAGAAGATGAGATTGGAGAAATCGACGCGCGGAAAATCGCGATGATTGGCGAGAGCCGCATAGAGCGTGTTGACGCCGGAGATCATGGTGAAGCGCGATTTGCGCAGCGTCTTCACGAAGCCGGGGATATCGCGCGGATTGGCGATGAGCAGGCAGGAGCCGCCGATCTTCACAATCAGCAGGCAGCAGGCGGTGAGGCCGAAGATGTGATAGAGCGGCAGCGCCGTCACCATCACCTGATCGAGCGGCGTCGGCAGATAGGGGCAGAGCCAGGCGGCCGATTGCGTGACATTGGCCGCTATGTTGCGATGCCGCAGCATCGCCCCCTTGGCGACGCCGGTGGTGCCGCCCGTATATTGCAGAAAGGCGAGATCGTCCGGGCCGACGTCGGCGTCGCGCAGCGGCGCCCGGGCGCCCGCGCGCAGCACGCGCGAAAAGGGCAGGCTCTGCGGCAGGCGATAGCGCCGCACCGCGCATTTCACATAGCGCGAGACGAAATTCACGATTGGGCCGCGCAGGCCGAGAAGATCGCCCGGAGCGATGACGACGGCTTTCTCGAGGTTCATCGACGGCCATGCGGCCTCGACCGTATGAGCGAAATTCTCCAGCACGAAGATCATGCGCGCGCCGGAATCGTCGATCTGATGCGCGAGCTCCTTGGGCGTGTAGAGCGGATTGACGTTGACGACGATCGCGCCCGTGAAAAGCACGCCGAAGATCAAGGGCGGATAGGCCATCACATTGGGCGCCATGATCGCGATGCGATCGCCCTTGGCGATTCCCTGCGATTGCAGCCAAGCCGCGATCGAGCGCGCGGCGTTGCCGAATTCGGCATAGGTGAGCTTGGCGCCGAAGCTCTCGAGAGCGGTGCGGCCGGAAAATTCGACGACGCTCTGGCGGAACATGTCCACGAGGGTCGAATAGCTCGCCGGGTCGATCTCGGCGGGCACGAAAGGCGGATAGGATGCGACCCAGGGGCGGGTGGCGTAAGGGTCCGACGCGAGAGTGGCGGCAGTCATTCGTGGCCTCCGGGCATGGGCGCGATCGACCGCGGCCCAGCGGTCCGCTCATTGGATTAGCGTTTGCTCGTGATAGCGACAACTCGGGATAGCGCCAATCCGCTCACGAAAATATAGCGCGCCGCGGGCGCGAGCGCAGCCCCGGGCGCGCGACGATCGTCGTCGCAGCGCAGCATCGCCGCAACTTTCGAAATTGGAAGCCTCAGGCGCCGACGGCTCCCGCGCGCATGCCGAGCAGCAGCGCGAGACCGAAGGCGAGCACGAGGAGAGCGGCGAGCAGCTCGCCCGCACGCAGCAGCGCCTCCGCGCGCGACGATCTGCGCGCGGCGAGACGCGCGGCGAAATCCTTGGCGAATACGGCCGTGGCCGCCAAGGCGCCGGTGGTGATCGCCGTGCCGGCGGACATCAGCAACGTCGCCCCGGCGCCCGCTATGAAGACGCCTTGTGACAGGGTGAAGACGAGCACGAGTATGGCGCCCGAGCAGGGACGAAGGCCCGCCGCGACGACCGTCGCCAGCGCGTCCCCCCAGCGAAAGCCGGCGCCGAGGCGGGCGGCGTCGATCGCATGCATATGGCCGCAGCCCGGGCCATGGATGTGGGCGGGATCGTCGCGGATGTCGTCGTCGATCGCTTCGCAGGCGAAGGCGCCGCGGCGCGCGACGGCGAGGACGGGCGCCGGCTCCCGCAGCGCGGCGAGCAGCGCGCGCCCTTTGACATAGGCGAGGCGCGCGCCCACGGCGGCGATGGCGGCGTAGCTCGCCGTCTCGATCCATGTCGCCGCCTCGGTCATGCGCTGCGCGGTGACGCCGAAGACAATGGCCGCCACGCCGACGAGCGCTATGGCCACCACGCCCTGCAGCAACGCCGCCAGAGCGGCGAGCGTCAGACCGCGCTTCAGCGCCGTTTCATTGGCGATCATATAGGAGGTGAGCACGGCCTTGCCATGACCCGGCCCCGCGGCGTGAAAAACGCCATAGGCAAAGCTCGCGGCCGCCAGAGTGAAGAAGGCGCCGTTGTCGGTCTTCAGCGCGCGCGCAGCGTTCTGCAGCTCCATATGGAATTTGCTCTGCCAGGCGAGCAGCAGCCCGGCGAGGCCGCTCGCCGCGCCGACCGGAGCTTCCGAAGGGCCGACGGCGAAAGGATGACGCGCCGCCTGCGCCAGCGCGGCGTCCTGCGACAGCGCGAGCGCGGCCAGCGCCAGAAGAAGCAGCGCGCGATCCCGCGGAGAAACCCTCACGGGCAGGCCACCACGATGCGCGCGGCGAGCTTCATGCCGAAATCGGCGCCGGGCGACATATTGGCGAAAAAGGCTTCGCTCAGCTTTTGCGTGTCGACGGCGAGCAGCGGCTTCGGCTCCACGACGCTGGTCGAGCAGCCCGCCGGAGCGCCGGCGAGAGTCACCGGATTTTGCTTCTCGAGATCGAAGGCGACAAAGTAGGTCGGATCATAGGTCTGGAAGGAGAAAGGCTTTTGCGCCGGCAGCGGCTTCTCCAGCGGCAGCGTGAAATGCATGGTGACGATGCGCTTGTCGTCGGCCTCGAGCCACACATCCTCCGGCGGGCCGAAGGCGGCCTTGGCGTTCTGATATTTCGCGAAGGTGAAATAATCGAATTCGGCGAGCGATTCGGCGTTGGTCTTGGCGAGCGGCGCGAGCTCCTCGCGGCTCGGCGGCTTGCCGTCCTTGCCGAGCCCTTGCAGCGCGAAGGCGGAATACATTTCGTCGAAGGTCCAGGCGTGGCGCACGCCCTTGATCTTACCGTCCGGCGTGAACACGATCTCGCTGCGCGTGGCGACCCAGACATGCGGATGCGCAGCGGCCGGGACGGCGGCGAGCGCCATGGCGAGGGTCAGCGAAGCGAATGTGAATCTTCTCGGCATAGGGGCTCTCGCCTCGATGGGGCCGCGGCGCTCGTCTCCGGTCCCGCGAATCGCTCCGGCTCCACGCGCGGACCCTCTAGTCGCGGAAGGCGGCGGAAACAGGGCCGGGCGCTCTGTTTCGACAGCTTTTTTGGCGCCCGCGAAGGCTCGCTTGCTGGCGTCGCGCGTCGTGACGTATAATGTCACGCCCGGCGCCGCAAGGACAAGCCGGGCGGGTCGCGCCGGGGGCGGCGGCGGCCGTCCCTCGCGGATGGGATACGGATTTTCACGGATGAGGAGGACGGGAGTCTTTCCGCCGACGCGCAAATCCGCAATATGACTCTTTCGGAAGCGCCTCGCGCGAGAGCTTTCGAGCGGCAACGCTTCATATGGGGAGCCGGCCTCGCGCCGCTCTCCGAGACGATGACGTCGCGCGGCCCTGCGCGAGCGGGGCGCCCCGCGAGGGCATCGCGCCGAGCGAGGAGAGAATACGTATGGCGGATGTAGTCGCCGGCGCCACGACAACCGGCCCCGCCTTCGGCGACGTGTCCCTCGCCGATCGTTTCGATCTTTCCAAGACGCATGTGCTCATCAACGGCACGCAGGCGATCGTGCGTCTTCTGCTGATGCAGAAGGAGATGGATCGTCGCGCCGGCCTGCGCACGGCGGGCCTCGTCTCCGGCTATCGCGGCTCGCCGCTCGGCGGCATGGACGCGCAGCTGCACAAGGCGAAGCCGCTCTTCGACAAGCACGACATTCTCTTCATGCCGGGCCTCAACGAGGATCTCGCCGCCACCGCCATATGGGGCGCGCAGCAGGCGGAGATGCGCGGCGACGGCAAATATGACGGCGTCTTCTCCGTCTGGTACGGCAAGGGTCCGGGCGTCGATCGCTCCGGCGACGCGCTGCGTCATGTCAATCTCGCCGGCTCCTCGCGCAATGGCGGCGTGCTGGCGCTGATGGGCGACGATCACACGGCGGAATCCTCCACCACGGCGCATCAATCCGAATTCGTCTTCGTCGATATGATGATGCCGATCCTCTCGCCGGCCGGCGTGCAGGAGATTCTCGATTACGGCCTCATGGGCTTCGCGCTGTCGCGCTACGCCGGCGTCTGGGTCGGCCTGAAGCTCATCAAGGACACGGTGGAGTCCACCGCCTCCATCGACGGCTCGCTCGATCGCGTGCGCCCGATCGCGCCGCTCGATTTTCTGCTGCCGCCGGGCGGCCTCAACATACGTCCGCGCGATCCGGTGCTGACGCAGGAAGCGCGCATGCAGGAGAGCAAGCGCGACGCCATGCTCGCCTTCATCCGCGCCAATCGCCTCAATCGCATCATCACCTCCGGCGGCCCCGCCGCCAAGATCGGCGTCATCACTGTCGGCAAATCCTATCTCGACGTGCGCCAGGCGATGGACGATCTCGGCATAGACGAGGTGAAGGCCAACGACTACGGCCTGCGCCTCTATAAGATCGCCTGCCCCTGGCCGCTGGAGCCGCAAGGCCTGCGCGAGTTCGTGCGCGGGCTCGATCTCGTCATCGTCGTCGAGGAGAAGCGCTCGCTGATCGAGGTGCAGCTGCGCGAGCAGCTCTATGGCTCCTCGCATCAGCCCATCTGCATCGGCAAGAAGGACGAGGTCGGCGAATGGCTCTTCCCGATCAAGGGCTCGCTCGACGCCAATGACATCGCCATCGCCATCGGCCGGCGCCTGCTGAATTATGTCCGCTCCGATGATCTCGAAGGGCGCGTGCGCCGGCTCGAGCAAATGCAGGAGCGGCGCAAATCACTGACCGACGTCGGCGTGCGCGTGCCGCATTTCTGCTCCGGCTGCCCGCATTCGACATCCACCCATGTTCCGGAGGGCATGCGCGCCTATACGGGCATAGGCTGCCATTATATGGCGCAATGGATGGACCGTTCGACCGAAGGCTACACGCATATGGGCGGCGAAGGCGCCAATTGGATCGGCGAGGCGCCCTTCTCGACGCGCAAGCATGTGTTCCAAAACCTCGGCGACGGCACCTACAATCATTCCGGCTCGCTCGCCATTCGCTTCGCCGTCGCGACGAAGACGAACATAACGTTCAAGATTCTCTTCAATGGCGTCGTCGCCATGACCGGCGGACAGGCGCATGAGGGCGATCTCACCGTCGAGGCCATAGCGCATCAGGTGGCGGCCGAAGGCGTCGCCAGAATCGCGCTCGTCTCCGACGAGCCGCATAAATACGCCTCCGATATCCAGTGGCCGCCCGGTCTCGACATCTATCACCGTAACGTCATCAACAGCGTGCAGAGCGAGCTGGCCGCAACGGATGGCGTCACCATTCTGATCTACGATCAGACTTGCGCGACGGAAAAGCGCCGCGGCCGCAAGCGCGGCGAATATCCAGACCCGGATGTGCGCGTCGTCATCAACGAGCTGGTCTGCGAAGGCTGCGGCGATTGCGGCCGCGCCTCCAATTGCGTGTCGGTGCAGCCGCTGGAGACGGAATTCGGCCGCAAGCGCCGCATCGATCAATCGAGCTGCAACAAGGATCTCTCCTGCCTCGAGGGCTTCTGCCCGAGCTTCGTCACCGTTCATGGCGCGCGCATGAAGAAAGCCGCGCCGACCAGCGAGACGCAATGTCCGCCGCCGCCGGAGCCCGCCGTTCCGCAGATCGGCGCGGCGCCTTATGGCGTGCTCGTCGCCGGCATAGGCGGGACGGGTGTGGTGACGGTGAGCGCCATTCTCGGCATGGCCGCGCATCTCGAGGGCAAGGGCGTCGGCGTCATCGATATGGCCGGCCTCGCGCAAAAAGGCGGCGCCGTCTATTGCCATGTGAAGATCGGCCGCACGCCCGACGAAGTTCACGCGATCCGCATCGCCGCGGGCGAGGCCGATCTCGTGCTCGGCTGCGATCTCGTCGTCGCCGGCGGCAAGCAGATTCTCGCGGCGATCGATCCTGCGCGCAGCCATGTCGTCGTCAACAGCGCCGAAGTGTTTCCCGGCGATATCGAGCGCGATCCCGATTTCGTGCTGCCGGCGCAGCTCATCGAGCGCGCAATACGCGAGGCCGCCGGCGAGCGCGTCGATTTCCTGAATGTGACGGAGCTGGCGCTGGCGCTGCTCGGCGATTCCATCGCCGCCAATATGTTCATGCTCGGCTACGCCTGGCAGAAGGGATTGCTGCCGCTCTCCGAGGCCGCGCTCTTGCGCGCGATCGAGCTGAATGGCGAGGCGGTGGCGATGAATCATTCCGCTTTCGCCTGGGGCCGCCGCGCCGCGCATGATCTTCCGAGCGTGACGACCGTCGTCTCCTCATTGCGCGAGCGCAATCCCGCGCGGGATGTGTCACATTCATTGGAAGAGGCGATCGATCGCCGCGTCGCCTTCCTCACCGATTATCAGAACGCCGCTTACGCCGCCCGCTATCGCGCACGCGTCGACGCCGTCGCGCGCCTCGAGAAGGAGCGCGTTCCGGGAACGAAGGAGCTGACCGAGGCGGTGGCGCGCGGGCTGTTCAAGCTGATGTCCGCCAAGGACGAATTCGAGGTGGCGCGGCTCTACACGGATGGCTCTTTCCAGCGCCAGCTCGCCGAGATCTTCGAGGGCGATCTGCGCATGGAGCTGCATCTCGCGCCCAATCTCGTCGCCTTCCAGCGCAAGAACGACATTGGCGGATCGCGCAAGATCACCTTCGGCCCGTGGATGTTCCATGTGCTGAAATGGCTGGCGCGCTTCAAGGGCCTGCGCGGCACCATCCTCGATCCCTTCCGTCCCGACAGCGACCGCATCGCCGAGCGCAAGATGCTCGCCGATTATCAATTGCTGCTGGACGATATTCTGCCGCGTCTGTCGCCGGCCAATCATGCGACAGCTGTGGCGCTGGCCCGCATACCGGAGAAGATTCGCGGCTTTGGCCATATACGCGCCCGCAGCGTGCTGGAGGCCCGCGCCGAAATCGCGCGGCTCTATGGCGAATATTACGCGATCAAGCCCGATCTGAAGATGGCGGCGGAGTGAGGGTGAAGAGGCCGTAATGAACCCGCTCCACCCTCCCCTTCAGGGGGAGGGTCGGCTGGCGATAGCCCCGGCGCTTGCGACGGGCGTTCTTCGCAGAACGCCCTATGGCCGGACGGGGTGGGGTTCAATGGCAAAGACTCGGGGCTTCACCCCCGCCCGAGCGCCTGCGGCGCTTTCAGCAGAAACGATCTCCCGCCTCGTCGATCGCCGCATAGAGCGCGTCGAGCTCGCTCGCCTCTATGCAATAGGGCGGCAGAATATAGATCGTGTTGCCGAGCGGACGCAGCAGCAAGCCGCGCGAGATGAAGAATTCATAGAGCGCCGGCCCGATGGTCGCGAGATAGCCGGCGTCGCGGGCGCGCAGATCGAGCGCCGCTATCGTGCCGATGCGCCGCACATTGGTAAAGCGCGCGTCATTCGCGAAGCGCAGCAGCCGCTCCTCCTGCATCGCCGAAAGACGCGCGATGCGGCCGCGCACATCCTCGCTCTCCCATATGTCGAGATTGGCCAGCGCCGCCGCGCAAGCGATGGGATTGGCGGTGAAGGAGCTCGAATGAAAGAAAGTGCGCGCGCGATCGGTGGAATAATGCGCCTCGAAAATCTCCGCCGAGCACATGGTCACGGCGAGCGGCAATGAGCCGCCGGTGATGCCCTTGGCGTAGCAGGCGATATCGGGAACGATCCCCGCCTGCTCGCAAGCGAAGAGCGTTCCGGTGCGGCCGAAGCCGGTCATCACCTCATCGGCGACGAAGAGCACGCCATGCGCGGCGCAGATGCGCCGCATCTCGCGCAGCGTATCGGCGCCATAGACGAGCATGCCGCCCGCGCCGAGCACGAGCGGCTCGACGACGAAAACGGCGGCGTCGGCGCCGCGGCAGGCCGCCTCCAGCGCGTCGAGCGTCTGCTGCTCGTAGCCTGCGCTCGGAAAAGGAATGCGCGTCACATCGAAGAGCAGCGGCTCATAGGCCGTGTTGAAGACGGAGCGCGCGCCGGTCGACATGGCGCCGATGGTGTCGCCGTGATAGCCATGCTCGAGAGCGATGACGCGATTGCGCGCGACGCCGCGATTGCGGAAATAGCCGAGCGCCATTTTGATCGCGACCTCCACCGATGTGGAGCCGCTGTCGGAATAGAACAGATGATCGAGCCCCGGCGCCGTCAGCGCGACGAGCCGATGCGCCAACGACTCGGCCGGCTCATGGGTGAAGCCGGCGAAGATGATCTGATCGAGCCGATCCGCCTGATCCTTGATCGCCTGCACGATCCTCGGATGGCGATGGCCATGGGTGATGACCCACCAGGAGGAAATGGCGTCGAGAATGCGGCGGCCATCCGCGCATTCGAGCCAAGCCCCCTCGCCGCGCGCGACGAGGATCGCGTCTTTCTGCAGCGCATGCTGTGTGAAAGGCCGCCAGACCGGCGATGTCATTACCGTCTCCTTTGGCTGTCGTCATTAGAATTCTGGCACCATAGCCTCGATTATATGCGTCCATCGCAAGAATAGCGAGAAAGAGATTATCGGAGACCGCCATGTCATTGGCCCCCTGATGATTTAAAATTGCCGCCATGAAGGATGTTCGACAGGGCCGGCCCACCCCCTGCGAACTGACCATCAAGGTAGCCGCCTTTGAGCGCGGCCAACCACCCCAGCTGTTTCTCAATACCTGTCGTTACTGGATCGCTGGTCATCTCGATCGTCGCACGTTTCAAGCGCACGCTGAGGCCGAAGCTCTCTGCGAGATCATTCGGATCGACCGCCTCCACCGTCTTCGGATCATCGATGTCGCGAAAGCGCACGAGAAACGGGATTTCGTTGTCGATCAGGTCGCCGCCGCCCGTCGAGGACAAGTTTTTCTGGAATGCCGGATCGGCGTCTTGCAGTTTTTCCCCGCGCAGCGCCACAAGCGCCGGCAGATAGGCTGCATGGTCCACTGAGCCGAGCCCGCCATTTTCGCCGCGCCCCGCGAGCAGCGCGAACAGTAGCCCGCGCGCGCCGAGATCGACGACGACCGCCTGGCCTATCACCTCGTGATTGGTGCTTTTGCCCTCGAAATGCGTTTCCCATGTCCGCACCTCGATGACGCTCGAACCTGTCTTCGCGCCTTCCGGCGTCTCGACGTCCAGCGTCAGGCGGTAGCGATACGCCGCGCCGGAACCCGGCTTGTCGCAGCCCGCGAGCGCCAACGCGCCGCCGAGCGACGCCGCAATGGAAAGGAACGAACGCCGCGCCATCATGCCGCGCGCTCGTCGATGCGGCGCGCATTGTCGTTCGCCGCGACGTAGCCGGAGCGCCGAAGTTCGTCCGCGCGAGAAACGCAGCGACGAAGCAATCCAGGAGCCGCCTCATGGCTCTGGATTGAGTGGCTGCGCTCGCAATGACGAAGGGGCGTCATTGCGGAAGACTCGAATCGAGATCGGCGAGCCGGAAATGCGCGAGAAAAGCCTCGCGCAGCGTCCCGGCGTCGAGCGGCGCGACGAACGGCAGACGGCCGAGCGCGCGCGCGCCGGAGAATTTCGCGATTATTCGCTGCGTATCCTCATTCTCCTCGCCGATGAAGGCGACGCCGAGGATCGGAATGTCGCGCCGTCGCAGCGCCTCGAGCGACAATAGGCTGTGATTGATCGTTCCGAGCGTCGTGCGCGCGCAGAGCACGGCCGGAAGCCGCCAGCGCGCCAGCAGATCGATCGTCAGACACGCTTCCGTCAGCGGCGTCATCAGCCCGCCGGCCGTCTCGATGACGAGCGGCGCGCGATCCGGCGGCGAGAGACGCGCCGGATCGATCTCCACCCCGTCGAGGCGCGCGGAAAGATGCGGCGAGGCCGCCGTGCGGAGGCGATAGGCCTCGGGCAGAAGCCTCTCTTCGGAAAGCCCCGAGAGCCGCGCGACAGCCATTGTATCCGTCTCGCCCTCGAGGCCCGATTGCACGGGCTTCCAATAATAGGCTCCGAGCGCGCCGGCGAGCGCGGCGGCAAACACCGTCTTGCCGACATTGGTGTCGGTTCCCGCGACGACGAGGCGCGTCATGCCGGCAAATCCGCGAGCGCATGCGCCAGATCGTCGACCATAGTGGCGATCTGCGCCTCGCTCACATGCAGAGTGAGCGAGATGCGCAGACGCGCGGTTCCTTCTGCGACAGTCGGCGGGCGGATCGCGCGAATATCATAGCCCTGCGCCTGCATCGCCGCGGCCAGCGCCAACGCGCGCGCATTGGAGCCGACGATGACGGGCGCGATCTGCGATTGCGGCGGCGCGAGCCCCGCCCCCTCCAATTTGCGCGCGGCGACCGCGACGCGCGAGCGCAATGCGACGCGGCGGCCTTCCGCCTGCTCCACGATCGGCAGCGCGGCGCGAACGCAAGCGGCGACGAGCGGCGACGGCGCCGTCGCGAAGATGAATTGCCGGCAGCGATTGATGAGGAATTCGCGCAGCGTCGCGGGCAGCAGCACGAGGCCGCCGGAGACGCCGAGCGCCTTGCCGCAAGTGTGCAGCGTGACGACGTTCTCGCGACCCTCGAGCGCGGCGGCGAGGCCGCGCCCGCCGGGGCCGTGGACGCCGGTCGCATGGGCCTCGTCGATGAGGAGAAAGCCGTCGTGACGCGCGGCGATCTTAGCGAGCGCGTCGAGCGGCGCAAAATCGCCG
The DNA here is from genome assembly GCF_001644125.1 of Methylosinus sp. R-45379. Classification (NCBI taxonomy): domain Bacteria; kingdom Pseudomonadati; phylum Pseudomonadota; class Alphaproteobacteria; order Hyphomicrobiales; family Methylocystaceae; genus Methylosinus; species Methylosinus sp. R-45379. The sequence continues at coordinate 56,227 of NZ_LUUM01000201.1, read as the reverse complement.
TCCATGCTGTAGAGGCTCTCGACGACGACCCAGGGCCGGCCCGTTCCGCCGCCGCGGCGCCATGCGACGATCTGATCCACGAAAGCGTCGGCGTCATTATGCGCGGCGGCGACGCTCTTCGCGCGCGAGAGCCGCATGCCCTCATGCGCGCTGGCGTGCACGAGCGCATCATGGACGATGAGATCGCCCTTTTGCGGCAAGGTCGAGAGCAGCGCCTCATTCGCCGTGAAGCCGGCGCCGAAAAAAAGCGCGCTCTCCGCATGGAAAAAGGCCGCAGCCTCGCGCTCCAGCGCCTGATGCTCCTCATGGTCGCCGCGCAGCAGCCGCGAGCCGCCGGCGCCGACGGGAACGCCGCGCGCCAGCGCCGCGGCGGCGGCGGCGCGCAGTTCCTGCGACTCGGCGAGCGCGAGAAAATCATTGGAGCTGAAGTCGAGCCCACGGCGCGGCGCGAGCGCGCGCAAGCGATCCTGCGCCGAGAGGCTCGCGAGGTCCGCGGCGTAGAAGTCGAGCATTCCGCCCGCGCGATCTGTCGTCACTCGATCCTTCCCGGCTCGCCCGGATCGTCATGCGACTTTCGTCGCGCCGGGGGAGCCGGTTAAATAGCCGGGCGGCGACGGGACGGCAAGAAAGCCCGACACACCGCTTTTCATCCGATCGAAACTTGAAAAACCTTCCCGCCAACGCGATCTGAGCAGAAAGAGGATTCCCATGTCCATCGACGACAGCCGAGCCGAGACCGATCCGCCGTCGCGGATCGCATGGCCGCCTTTGCTGCTCCTCGCGGCGATCGCCGGCGGGGCGCTGCTCGATTTGCTTCTGCCGCTCTCCGAGGGCGCTTGGCCACTGGGCGCGCGCATCGCCGGCGGCCTCATCGTCGCGCTCGCGCTCGCCAATGATCTCTGGTGCGCATCGCTGATGCGCCGGCAAGGCACCACGATCCGCCCCGATCGCGCCGTCTCGAGCCTCGTCACCGCAGGGCCTTACCAATGGTCACGCAACCCCATCTATGTGTCGCATGTGGCGCTGATCGCGGGCCTCGGCCTCGCCCTCGGCTCGACATGGATGCTCCTGCTCACGCCCGTGGCGGCCTTTCTGCTGCAGCGGCTGGCGATAGAGCGGGAAGAGCGCCATTTGTCGCAACGGTTCGGCGCAGAGTTCGACGCCTATGTCGCGAGAACGCGCCGCTGGTTGTAGACTGAGGCGAGAGGAGCGAATCGAGAGGAGCTGATCCAATGGCCGACGCCTCGACTCGCGCAGACTCGCCCGCCGACGCGCATCTGTCCTTCGGCGTGCGCGGAATGACCTGCGCCTCCTGCGTTTCTCATGTCGAGAAGGTGCTGCGCGGCGCGCCGGGCGTGGTCTCGGCCTCGGTCAATCTCGCGACAGAGCGCGCCGATGTCACGCTCACGCCGGACGCAGACCTCGCGCAGCTTGCCCGCGCGGTGGACGAGGCCGGCTATGAGCCAGCGATCGAGACGATCGAATTCGGCGTCGGCGGCATGACCTGCGCCTCCTGCGTCGCCCATGTCGAAAAAGCGCTGCGCGCCGTGCCGGGGGTGATCGCGGCCGAGGTCAATCTCGCGACGGAGCGGGCGCGGGTGCGCGCGCTCGGCGGCGGCGACATGGCCCAGGCGCTGGCCAAGGCGCTGCGCCGCGCGGTGGCGGAAGCCGGATATGAGCCGCGCGAGCTCGAGACAGGCGCGAAAGCCGCCGATCGCGAGAGGTCCGCGCGCGAGCAGGACGCCGCGTCGCTGCGCAAGCGCCTCAACGTCGCGGCGGCGCTCAGCGCGCCGGTCGTCTTCCTCGAGATGGGCGCGCATACGATTCCGGGGCTCGGCGATTGGCTCATGGCCGCCATCGGCCATCAGACCATTCGCTATCTCTCCTTCATTCTCGCGACGCTGGTGCTCGTCGGGCCGGGCCGGCCCTTCTATGAGAAGGGCTTTCCCTCGCTCTGGCGCGGCCATCCGGATATGAACTCGCTCGTCGCCATCGGCACGATGAGCGCCTATCTCTATTCCGTCGTCGCCACTTTTGCGCCGAGCCTGCTGCCGCATGGCGCCGCCGATGTCTATTACGAATCCGCAGTCGTCATCATCACGCTGATCCTGTTCGGCCGCACGCTGGAGGCGCGCGCCAAGGGCCGCACATCGGAGGCGATCCGCGCGCTCGCCGCGCTGCAGCCCAAGACCGCGCGCGTGCTGCGCGGCGCCGAGCAGATCGAGCTGCCGATCGACGATGTCGTCGTCGGCGATTTCGTCGCCGTGCGGCCGGGCGAGCGTATAGCGACGGATGGAATCGTCGTCGACGGCGCCTCTCATGTCGACGAATCGATGATTACCGGCGAGCCGGCGCCCGTCGGCAAGCGCAAAGGCTCGGAAGTGACCGGCGCCACGGTGAACACGACCGGCGCCTTCACCTTCCGCGCGACGCGCGTCGGCGCGGATACTGTGCTCGCCGGCGTCATTCGCATGGTGGAGCAGGCGCAAGGCGCCAAGCTGCCGATTCAGGCGCTGGTCGATCGCGTGACCGGCGTCTTCGTGCCCGCCGTGCTCGCCATCGCCTTCATCACCTTCATCGTCTGGCTCGCCTTCGGCCCGCAACGCGACGTCTCTTACGCTCTGGTGGCGGCTGTCGCCGTGCTCATCATCGCCTGCCCCTGCGCCATGGGCCTGGCGACGCCGGCCGCCATAATGACCGGCACGGGACGCGCGGCCGAGCTCGGCATTTTGTTTCGCAAGGGCGAGGCGTTGCAGAGCCTGCGCGATGTGACGCTGATCGCCTTCGACAAGACCGGCACGCTGACGCGCGGCAAGCCGGAGCTCACCGATCTCGAAGCCACGCCCGACGTTTCCGCCGATGATGCGCTGCGGCTCGCCGCCAGCGTCGAGGCGCGCTCGGAACATCCGATCGCCGGCGCGCTGGTCGCGGCCGCGAAAGCGCGGGGGCTTTCCCTCGTCGAGGCGCGAGACTTTTCGGCGACGCCCGGAATGGGCGTCGAGGCGACGGCGGACGGGCGCAAGATCGCCGTCGGCGCCGCCCGTTTCATGACGGCGCTCGGCCTCGATATTCAAGCATTCAACACAACCGCGGCGCGGCTCTCCGCGGAAGGCAAGACGCCGCTCTATGTCGCGATCGATGGAAAGCTCGCGGCCATTCTCTGCGTCGCCGATGCACTCGAGGAGACGAGCGTCGCCGCCGTCGCCGCCCTGCATGCGCAAGGCGTCGCCACGGCGATGATCACCGGCGACGACGAGCGCACGGCGCGCGCCATTGCGGCGAAGCTGGGCATAGACGAGGTGATCGCCGGCGTGCTGCCGGAGGGCAAGGTGGCCGCGTTGCAGCGCCTACGCGAAGGGCGGAGGATCGCCTTCGTCGGCGATGGCGTCAATGACGCGCCGGCGCTCGCCGCCGCCGATGTCGGGATCGCCATCGGCACGGGAACCGACATTGCGATCGAGGCCGCCGATGTCGTGCTAATGTCCGGCCATGTGTCGAAAGTGCCGGCCGCGCTCGCGCTCTCGCGCGCGACGATGCGCAATATCGCGCAGAATCTCTTCTGGGCCTTCGCCTATAATGTGATTCTGATTCCCGTCGCGGCGGGCGCGCTCTACCCCGTCAATGGAACGCTGCTCTCGCCCATGCTCGGCGCCGGCGCCATGGCGTTTTCCAGCGTCTTCGTGCTGACGAATGCGCTGCGGCTGCGGCGCTTCCAGCCGCCGGTGGGGGCGAGCGCGACGAGCTTTGAAACGCCTATGAGCGTGGAGGAGAGCGAGCCTGAAGGCTCGCAGTCCATAGCGGCGTCGGAACGCGAGCCTTCAGGCTCGCTGCTGCAAGTCAGTGAGGAGGAAAACGATATGACGACGACATTCGACGTTCAGGAAATGTCTTGCGGCAAATGCGTGAAGCATGTGACCGAGGCGGTGCAGAAGGCCGAGCCGCAGGCGCAGGTGAAGATCGACCTCGCCACCGGCAAGGTCGAGGTCTCGCCCTCGCCCAAGGACCCCGAAGGTCTCGCCCAGATCATCACCGACGCCGGCTATCCGGCGCGGGTCGCGGCCTGAGCGCGCGCCCATGGCGGGATCGCTCGCAGGCAAGACTCTGCTCGTCACCGGCGCGAGCCGCGGCATAGGCCTCGCCATAGCGGAGCGCGCGGCGCGCGACGGCGCCAATGTGGCGATCGTCGCCAAAAGCGTCACGGAGCATCCCAAGCTGCCGGGGACCATCTACACCGCCGCCGCCGCGATCGAAAAAGCGGGGGGGCGGGCGCTCGCCCTGCCCTGCGACATTCGCTTCGACGCGCAGGTGGAGGAGGCCTTCGACAAGACGGCGGCGATCTTCGGCGGCGTCGATATTCTCGTCAATAATGCGAGCGCGATCGATCTGCGCGGCGTCGAAGCGATCGAGATGAAGCGCTTCGATCTGATGCATCAGATCAATGCGCGCGGGACCTTCCTCTGCGCCAAGCTCGCGCTGCCCTATCTTAAAAAATCCGCCAATCCGCACATTCTCACCCTGTCGCCGCCGCTCGATATGAGCCCGCGCTGGTTCGCGCCCAATCTCGCTTACACAATGGCGAAATATGGCATGAGCCTCGTCACTCTCGGCCTCGCGCGCGAGCTTTCCGGCAAGGTCGCGGTGAACTCGCTATGGCCGGAGACGGCGATCGCCACGGCCGCAGTGGGTAATCTGCTCGGCGGCGACGCCGTGCTACGCCGCGCGCGCAAGCCGCAGATCGTCGCCGACGCCGCCCATGCGATATTGACGCGCGCGGCGAGCGCCTGCAGCGGCAATTTCTTCATCGATGTGAATGTGCTCGCCGAGGAAGGCGTGACGGATTTCTCGCCCTATGCGGTCGATCCGAGTCAGCCGGCGATATTGGATTTCTTCCTCGACGCGCCGATCACCGCCGGCGTGCAGAAATTCCCCTTCGGCGGCTGAGCGCGCGCGCTCAGCTCAGCGCCGCAAAGCCCGAATAGAGCGTGTACAGCCCCACGATGGAGATCAGCGCGCTCGAGAAATAGGGCGCCTTGCCGGCGATCTGCTCGAAGCCGGACCAGCGGTCCGAAGCATGACGCACGCCGAGCGCCGCGACGACGCCGACTGCGACCATTGTGAGCGCGAGGCCGATGCTGAAGCACAGCACCAAAGCCGCGCCCAGCGCCATCTGCCCGAGCTGAAGGCAGAGAAGGAGCACGGTGATCGAGGCCGGGCATGGGATGAGCCCGCCGGTGAGGCCGAACACGATGATCTGTCCCGTCGTCACATGGCGGGAGGCGAAGCGTCGCTTAATGTCCTCGGCATGGGCGCGCTCATGCGCATCCATCGTCTCCTCGTCGAGAAGCAGCGAAGCGCTCTCCGCGGCGGCATGGTCGTGCGCGTGGCGATGCGAATGATCGTGATCGTGGTCGTGTCCATGCGCGTGGTCATGCGAATGATCGTGAGCATACGCGCGCGGACGGTCGCGCCAGATGCGCCATGTCATCCAGGCGGCGACGGAGAGGATCAGCGCGCCGGAGGCGATTTGCAGATAGGGCTCATTGGCCTCTGCGTTCCAATGCGCGCCGAGATAGAGCCCGGTGAGCGCGACGATCCACACGATCGTCGTATGCGAGAGCGTCGCCGAGAGGCCGAGAAGAATCGCCTGACCGACCGTGCCGCGCACCGCGACGATGAAGGCCGCCATCATCGTCTTGGAATGGCCGGGCTCGAGGCCGTGCAGCGCGCCGAGCGCGACCGCCGTCGGCGCGAACAGCCAGGCGTTGGCCGCGCCGTCCCGAAACAAATCCGCGAGATTCGCCATGCGCCCTCTATTCTCCGCCCGTGGCATATACTGACTTTCGGGCCGCCGGTTAAGTCCCTCTTCTGGGCGCGCGGCGCTTTTGCCGCGGTAAGCATGAATAGCGAAATCGCCGTCCGCGCCACATCTAATCCCTGTCCCGCCTCTTGACCGGCCCGTCGCGAGAGCCGAAACTCTCCGCATCGAGCCCGAAAGCCGCACGGTTTCATATGGATCGCCAACTCGCGTCGAGCGCGGCCGCCCAGGAGGCGACCCGGCGCGCCTTGCGGAGCCGGCGCAGCGGCGAAGGTCCGCGCATCCGCTTTGGAACCGATCGCGCCGGCATGACCGCCGCGGCGCGCAGCGAGAGCCTCACGATCGGCGCCGTCTCGCGGCCGACGCGACGCATTCGCTCGATTATTTTCGACACTGCCGTCAATGATCTGCGCAAGCAGAATATTCAGCTGCGCGGCTATGAGATGCACGGCGCCGCTTTCGTCGAGCTGAGCTGGTCGCGGCCTACGGCGCCGGGCGTGCGCGGCTCTATCGAGCTGCGCGTGCCGACGCTCGAGGTCGGCAAGATGCTCGGCTTCTCCGAGCCGCTGCGCCGCTCGATCGCCGATCGGCCGCTGGAGGCGCGCAGCGTCGCCGAGACGGAGCGACGCGAGCGCCTCGTCGAGCGCGCGCATACGCGCATCGCCGTCTACTTCGACGACGGCTTCGTCGAGTGCGGCGGACGCCGCGCCAATTTCCACGAGATCGAGCTGCAGCTCATCGAGGGCGCCGAGGAAGAATTCTGGAACGTCGCCGCCGAGCTCGCGCCGCGCATGAACGCGCGCTTTCTGCCGATGAGCGAGGCCGAGCTCGCGCTGGCGCGCGCGACCGGCGCCGGCGTCGCGCCGGTGAAAGCGCGGCGACCGACGCTCGCCGAGGACGCTTCGCTGGACGAAGCGATCGTCGCGGCGCTCTCCGCCTGTCTCGATCAATTCGTCGCCAATTGGCCGGCGCTGCAATTTCAGGCGCCGGAAGAAGCCATTCACCAGATGCGCGTGTCGCTGCGACGCTTGCGCGCCGGCGTCGGCATGCTGCGCCGCGGAGTCGTGAGCGAGGCGCTGGAAACCGCCGCCGCGCGCGCGAAGGAAATATCGGCGACGCTCGGCGCGGCGCGCAATCTCGATGTGCTCGTCGATATGCTGGTCGCCGGTCCGCTCGCCCAGGCCAATGGCGAGCCGAGCTTCTATGCGCTGCTCGATGCGGCCGAGCGGCGACGCATAGAGGCGCATGCCGCGGTCGCAGCGCTCGTCGCCGCGCCGCAGACGACGCAATTCGTCGTCGATCTGCGCGCCGCGCTCGCCGCCAGAAATTGGCGCCCGCATCCCGGCGGCGACGGACGCGCAGCGCTCGATACGAGCGCGCCCGGCTCGGCGAAGCAATTCGCCACGCGCTCGCTCGATCGGCTGCATCGCCGCGCGCTGAAGAAGAGCCGCGACCTCGCCGCGCTGACGCCCGAGCAGCGGCACCATGCGCGCATCGCCTTCAAGAAGGCGCGCTACGCCGCCGAGTTTTTCCAGTCCCTCTTCGATTCGCAAGCAAAAGCGCGCCGCTATCTGCGGCGCACGGCCGCGCTGCAGGACGAGCTCGGCGCCTTCAATGATCTCACGGTCGCGGCCGAGCTGCTGCGCGATCTCGGCGAATCCGACGTCGCTCTCGCGCCGGCGAGCGCCTTCGCCGTGGGCTGGTGCGCGCATGCGCGCGGGGGCGCCGCTGCGGACTGGAAGAAGACCGAGAAATCTTTGAAGAAGCTCGAGACCTTCTGGCGCTGAGGCGCGCGCCCGCGACGCGCGAGAGCACGCGCGAGGAACCAAGACGCGCGCGAAGCGTTGACTCTCCAAATGAACACATTGCACCAGCAGTGGCGCGCGCCGATCGAATGGACGCGGCCGCCGCCTCTCAAAATCGCCCAGATCGCGCCATTGATCGAAAGCGTGCCGCCGCGTCTCTATGGCGGAACGGAGCGCATCGTCTCCTTTCTCACCGAGGAGCTCGTCGCGCAGGGCCATGAGGTCACGCTCTTTTCGAGCGGCGGCTCCGTCACTTCCGCGCGACACATCCCCTGCAGCGACCTGCCGCTGCGCCAGATGCGCGCGAGCGATCCGACGCCGAGCTATCTGCTGATGCTCGATCGCGTGCGCCGCATGGCCTCGCGATTCGACATTTTGCATTTTCATATCGATCAGCTGCATTTTCCGCTGTTTCGCGACATTGCGGCGCATACGCTGACGACGCTGCACGGACGCCAGGACCTTCCCGATCTCGAGCGCCTCTACGCCGGCTTTCCGGAAATGCCGCTCGTATCCATATCGGACTCGCAACGCGAAGCGGTTCCGCACGCCAATTTCGTCGGGACTGTAATGAACGGCCTGCCGCTCGATCTGCTCACGCCGACGCTGCGTCCTGCGGGCGATTATCTTGCCTTTCTCGGCCGCGCCTCGCCGGAGAAAGGTCTCGATCACGCAATCGCCATCGCGCGCGCCGTCGGCCTGCCGCTCGAGATCGCGGCCAAGGTCGATCTGCCGGACAAGGCCTATTTCCACGAGCGCATCGAGCCGCTGCTGTCGCTTCCCGGAATCGAGTTCGTCGGCGAGATCGACGACCGTCGCAAGAGCCGCTTTCTCGGCGAGGCGCGCGCGCTGCTGTTTCCGATCGAATGGCCCGAGCCTTTCGGCCTCGTCATGATCGAGGCCATGGCCTGCGGCACGCCAGTGCTGGCCTTTCGTCGCGGCTCCGCGCCGGAGATCATCGAGGAGGGCGTCACCGGCGCGCTGGTGGACAATGTCGAGGAGGCGATCGCGCGCCTCGGACGCGTGCTCGCGCTCGACCGCGCGCAGATCCGGCGACGCTTCGAGATGCGCTTTTCCGCCGCGCGAATGGCGGCGGAATATGTGGCCATCTACCGCCGCCTGCTGCGCGCGCCGGCGCCGGCCGAGCTGCGCGCGCATCCCATTGTGCTGCCGCCGACCTATTTCAGCAGGAATGTCGAGGAACAAATCGAACCGGACGACTCATATCCCCCGCGCTAGCGAGAGCGCGCCAGCGCGCCACGCGCAAGATTCCGGCGCGCCGCCGGACGCCGGCGCCGATGCGCCGCAGGCGCATGAGCTGCAATTCTATATTCCGGCGACCGGCCCGCCCTCGCGGCCGCGCCGCACGCTCAAGCACGACGACACATTCGCCGTATTCGACAGCCATGGCGACATTGGCGCGACGGCGGGCGGGCCGGACGGGCTCTTCGATCACGACACGCGCTATCTCTCGCATCTCGAGCTCTTGATCGAAGGCGCGCAGCCCTTGCTGCTCGACTCCGCCATACGCGACGACAATCTGAGCTTTTATGTCGATCTCACCAATCCCGACATTTTCCGCGACGAGAAGATCGCGCTGCTGAAAGACTCGGTCTATGTCTCGCGCACGCTCTACCTCAAGGACGGCTCGCTGCGCGAACGGCTCGAGGTCTCCAATCAGAGCGCCGAGGAGGTTCGGCTCAATCTGTCGATCGGCTTCGGCAATGATTTCGCCGATATTTTCGAGGTGCGCGGCGTCAGGCGCGCGCAACGCGGACGCGCCTGGGCGCAGCTTCTGGCGGCGGGCGCTGTCGCGCTCTATTATCGCGGGCTCGACGGCGTGCTGCGCGAAACGGCGCTCTCCTTCGAGCCCGATCCTTCGCTGCTCGTCGACAGCGTCGCCACCTATTCGCTGCGGCTCGCGCCGCGCCAGGCGCAAACCATCTTCCTCACCGCCGCGAGCCGCGGACGTCTGCCGAAATCGACGCAATCCTTCTTCAACGGATTGACCGGCCTGCATCGAGAATTGAAAGCCGCCGCCGGCCAGAGCGCGCATGTCGAGACGGCCGATCCGACGCTCAATCAGATCCTCTGGCGCTCGACCGCGGATGTGCGCATGCTGCTCACCAAGACGGCGGACGGCAGCTATCCTTACGCCGGCATTCCCTGGTATTCGACCACATTCGGACGCGACGGCATCATCACCGCATTGCAGATGCTGTGGTTCGACCCCAGCATCGCCGTCGGCGTGCTGAAGCGTCTCGCCGCGCATCAAGCGGAGGATTTCGACGCGCGCGCCGACAGCGAGCCCGGGAAGATTCTGCACGAGATGCGCGACGGCGAGATGGCCGCGCTCGGCGAGGTGCCCTTCGGCCTCTATTACGGCTCGGTGGATTCGACGCCGCTCTTCGTCGTTCTCGCCGGCTATTACGCGCGTCGCACCGGCGATTATGCGCTGGTGCGCGAGCTATGGCCCGCGATAGAGCGCGCGCTCGCCTGGATCGACGGGCCGGGCGACCCGGACGGCGACGGCTTTGTCGAATATGCGCGCCATACCGAACAGGGCCTGCGCAATCAGGGCTGGAAGGATTCGCATGATTCCGTCTTCCACGCCGATGGGCGTCTCGCGGATGGGCCGATCGCGCTGGTCGAGGCGCAGGCGTATGTCTATGCGGCGAGGCGCCTCGCGGCGCATTGCGCGCGCGAGCTCGGCCTGCACGCGCGCGCCGATGAGCTGGCGCGCGCCGCCGAAGCGCTGCGCGTGCGTTTCGAGGAGGCTTTCTGGTGCGAGGAGATCGGCAGCTATGCGCTGGCGCTGGACGGCGAGAAGAAGCAGTGCAAAGTGCGCACGAGCAATGCGGGACATGCGCTCTATGCAGGCATAGCGCGGCCGGACCGCGCGCAGCGCGTCGCCGATGGGCTGCTCGACTCCAAGTTCTTTTCGGGCTGGGGCTTGCGCACTGTGGCGCGCGGCGAAAGCCGCTACAATCCCATGTCCTATCACAATGGCTCCATATGGCCGCATGACAATGCGCTGATCGCGCATGGGCTCGGCCGCTATGGCTTCAAGGAGGGCGTCGCGGCGGTATTCGACTCGCTGATCCGCGCGGCCAGCTATATGGAGGCGCGCCGCATTCCAGAGCTCTATTGCGGCTTTCGCCGGCGTCACGGACGCGGCCCGACGCTCTATCCCGCAGCCTGCTCACCGCAGGCCTGGGCCGCGAGCGCGCCTTTCCTCTTCATCCAGACGATGCTCGGCCTCGAGTTCGACCATAAGGCGCGACAAATTCGCCTGGTGAATCCGTCCGTGCCGCTCTCGGCCGGCGAGATCGTCATACGCAATCTCTCGCTCGGCGAGGCGCGCGTCGATCTGGCGCTGAAGCAGGATGCGCGCTCTGCCATCTCTCTGCATGTGCTGCGAACGATCGGCGACGTCCAAGTGTCGCTCGTCTTCGATCCAGATGTGCGCGAGCATCCGCTCACGGCCAAGGGCTGAGCGAGCGGCGGAACCTTTCCGACGGCGCCGCGTTGCTTCGGGACGATCGCGCCCACAGGAGGAACTGCCGATGGCGAGCGCCAATCCGGGTTTCAATCTCGTCTCCAGCGAGGATGTCGAAGGCACGACCGTCTTCGACCGGCTCGGCAATCAGCTCGGAGAAATCGATCATCTGATGATCGACAAGGTCTCGGGCCGCGTGCGCTACGCCGTGATGAGCTTCGGCGGCTTTCTCGGCCTCGGCCACAGCCATTATCCGCTGCCGTGGAACTCGCTCTCCTATGACAATGAGCGCGAGGGCTATATCGCCGACATCGTCGAGCAGCAGCTGCAGGATGCGCCGGAATTCAGCGACGACAGCTGGACCGATCGCGACTGGGAGAAGCGCGTTCACGAGCACTATCACGCGCGCCCCTATTGGGACGAGCAGCAGTCGCCGCAATGGCAGAACGAGCAGCCGCGTCCGCGGGGCTGAGGCGCGCCGCCTTGCGGCTGGCTCCAGGATCGACAGGCTTCGCCGCTATGCGTTAGAAATTTCAGATCGTCGATTCGCGTTGCGCTTTTTCTCGACTCGCTTTTCCGAATGGAGATTTTCTCGTGACTCTTCGACGCTTCGCGGCGCGCGGCCTCGTCGCCGCGCTTCTCATCGCTCCGTCGACCTCCGCTTACGCGCAGGCCGACGGATTTTTCGTTCCCGATCTCACCGGGCCTGTGCCGGGCGCGGTTCCGGCGCTGACGCCGGGCGTCCTCACCGCCACGCCCTATTCCTACTATTACCGCTATCCGGCGCCCTATCCTTACGTCTACGCCCGCAATGGCTGTCTCGTGAATGCGGGCGTCTACGACAATTGGGGCGCCTTTCTCGGCTATCAGAGGCTGCGCGTCGCCTGCTGATCGGCGACGCGCTTGTCGAGCAGGACCTGATTGGCGTCCAGCGAAAACTCCTTCCACGCCGCCGCAATGTCGAGCAGCGTGACCTGGAGATAATCCTTGGACGGCTTGTGCTCCTCCGGAAAATTGGAGAGCGCGCAAGAGGTTCGGTTATAGTCGATGACGCCGTCGAGCAGCTCCTGAATGAAGCCGTCGAAGGCCTTTTGCGCCAGCGGCGTCAGATCGGAGCGACCCTTGTCGACGGAGACGACGGAATGATCGAAGGGCAGGCCCTCGAGCACGGCGAGCGCCTCCTTCAGCACCGCCTCCATCGCGCCGAGCATGGCGCGCTGGGTGATCTGCTCTTTCTGGCCGTTGGAGAGGCCGAAATTCAGCCGCTGGCGATAGCTGGCGAAAGTGGGCGCGCGCTTGGCGTTCACCCATTCGCGGAAACGCGCCATGCTGGCTTCGTTGAGCGCCTCGCCCGAGGCGCCTTCGCCGGATATCATCGTCGACGTCTCCTTCTGATCGAGAAGGCGCAGCCTTATGCGCTCGGCCGCGACCAGCGCGCCTTCGAGATAGCCGCCGCCCTCACGCGCGGTCTCGGCGCCGCCGAGATAGAGCTTGCCCTCCCAGAAGGCCTGCCGCAGCAGCGGATCGCCATAGTCGGGGTGCTCGGACGGGGGCGTCAGATCGATCGTCGCGCAGGTGAAGGGCTCGTGCGCCCAATCCTGCACATGCTGCTCGCCATCCTCGACCGACCTGCCGAACAATTGGACGAATTGACTTTCGATCAGCATGGACATGCCGCCGCTGAACGCGTCCCGCAGCTCTGCGGAGAGCGCGAAGAAGCCGCCGATCGCCGCGCGCTCGCCGCTGGCGTCGCAGGCGTCGAAAATCTCGCCGAGAACGGCCTGCTCATGCGTGGCGAAAGCATTGCCGGAATGCTCGTCCGCGCGCCAGGCCGGCGCGCCGGAGAAGCCGACCAGGGCCTTGGCCTGCGCCGCCATCCAGGTCGGCGCGCTGCGCATGGCGTTGCGGCTCAGCGCATCGAGCTCCGGCTGGAAGGCGAGATGCTCGGCCAGCAGGCGCGGCGGCAGCGCCAGCACGGCCCGCTTGGCGGTCACGGTCTCGGTCTTGCCGTCCGACTCGAAGGTCAGCTCCACATGATCGCCGCGATCGGCGATGGCCCGGAGCACAGAAGAGAGATGGATCGCCTCCGCCGGAACCGCCGCAGTCAGCGCCTCGATCAGCGAGGCCATGCCGCCCTCCAGCCGACGCGCGCCGGAATGGAGATTGGGCGTCATGCGCGTCTCGGGCTTTTTGTCGCCGAAGGCGAGCAGCAGCGCCGTGCCCGGATCATATTGCGGAAAATCCGTGAGGCCGAGCTCCTTCACCAGAGCGGTGATGGTCGGCTGCGTGTCCGGCCAGAACCAAGTCGGACCCATATCGACGCGCATTCCCGAGGCTTTGTCCTCGACCGACAACACGCGGCCGCCGAGCCGCGGACGCGCCTCATAGAGCGCAAAGCTCACCCCTGCCCCGGCGAGGCCGCGCGCCAGCGCCAAGCCGCAGGCCCCGCCCCCGACAATCACAACGTCCAGCATCGTTCAGCTCCTGAGCCGTCTGGCCTTTTGCTGAAAGCGACGCAAAGGGCGTGCCGGGATTTTGTCGCTTTTGCGCCCTTTCCGGGCTGGCGCCTCGCGTGCAATAGCGGCAAGCCTCCGATGGAGAGACCGCAGTGACGCAAGACCGCAACCGCCTCGGCGAGGAGACGAGCCCCTATCTCCTCCAGCACAAGGACAATCCCGTCCATTGGCGCGCGTGGTCGGCGGAGACGCTGGCGCTCGCCAAAGAGCGCGGCAAGCCCATCCTGCTCTCCAGCGGCTACGCCGCCTGCCATTGGTGCCATGTGATGGCGGCCGAGAGCTTCGAGAGCGAGGCGATCGCCACGCTGATGAACGAGAATTTCGTCAATGTGAAGGTCGATCGCGAGGAGCGGCCGGACATAGACCATCTCTATCAGCAGGCGCTGCAGCTCACCGGACGGCGCGGCGGCTGGCCGCTCACAATGTTCCTGACGCCGGACGGCGAGCCCTTTTGGGGCGGCACTTATTTTCCGCCGGAGCCGCGCTATGGAATGCCCGGCTTCGCCGATATTCTGAAGGCGATCTCCGAGCTCTGGCGCGAGAAGCCGGAGGTGGTGACGCGCAATGTGACGGCGATCGGCGACGGGCTGAATCGTCTCGCCGAGACCGCGCCGGCGGATCCGATCTCGCCCGATCTCGTCGAGACGATCGCCGAAAAGCTCGACGGCTATATCGATCGCGTCAATGGCGGCGTCGGCGGCGCGCCGAAATTTCCGCAGGCGGCGAGCCTCGAATTTCTCTGGCGCGCGTGGAAGCGCACGGGACGCGCCTCTTATCGCGAGGCCGTGGTGACGACGCTCGATCATATTTGCCAGGGCGGCATCTACGATCATCTCGCGGGCGGCTTCGCGCGCTATTCGACCGATGAGCGCTGGCTCGTCCCCCATTTCGAGAAAATGCTCTATGACAACGCCCAGCTCGTCGATCTGCTGACGCTCGTCTGGCAAGAAGAGAAGAAGCCGCTCTACGCCGCGCGCATAGAGGAAACCATCGACTGGGCGCTGCGCGAAATGCGCCTCGCAGAAGGCGTCTTCGCGAGCAGCCTCGACGCCGACAGCGAGCATGAAGAAGGCAAATTCTATGTCTGGACCGCGGCCAAAGCAGACGCCGTTCTCGGCGAGCGCGCCGCGGCGTTCCGCGCCGTCTACGACATAGAGGACGGCGGCAATTGGGAAGGCAAATCCATTCCCAATCGCCTGCATTCGATGGAACTGCTGTCGGCGGAAGAAGAAGCCGCGCTCGCTCTGGATCGCGCAAAGCTTTTGGCGGCGCGCGCGGCGCGCGTGCGGCCGGGCCGCGACGACAAGGCGCTCGCCGATTGGAACGGGCTGATGATCGCCGCAATAGCCAGCGCCGCGCAGGTCTTCGAGCGGAACGACTGGCTCGCTGCGGCGACCGCGGCCTTCGATTTCATCGCCGCGAAAATGACGACCGCCGACGGAAGGCTGCTGCACTCCTATGGCGCCGGCCGCGCGAAACATATGGCCGTGCTGGACGATTACGCCGATCTCACGCGCGCCGCTCTGGCGCTCCATGACGCGACCGGCGAAGCGCGTTTCCTCGAGCGCGGACGCGATTGGATCGAGATCGTCGAGACGCATTATCGCGACGCCAGCGCCGGCGGCTATTTCTTCACCGCCGACGACGCGGAAGCGCTGATCCGCCGCTCGAAAATCGCCGAGGACGCCCCCTTGCCGTCTGGCAATGGGACGATGACGCATGTTCTGGCGCAGCTCTATCATCTCACTGGCGACGATCGCTATCGCGCCCGCGCCGAATCCATGCTCGCGGCTTTCGCCAGCGCCGTGCGGCGCGGCATGCTCGGCTATTCCACTCTGCTGAACGGCGCCGAGACTTTGCGCGACGGATTGCAGATCGTCATCATCGGCGCGCACGAAGCCAGCGATACAGCTGCGCTGCTGCGCATCGTTCATGGCGTGAGCCTGCCCGGCCGCACGCTCGCCATAGTGAGGCCGGGCGCCGAGCTGCCCCAAACGCATCCGGCCGCCGGCAAGACGCAGATCAATGGCGAAGCTGCGGCCTATGTCTGCCGCGGCGCGACCTGCTCGCTGCCCATTGTCGAGGCTGCGGAGCTGGAAAAAGCGCTACGCGCCCCGCGCTGAAGGCGTCTTCCACGCCAGCGCCGCCGCATAGCCCGGCGGCGCCTCGAGACGCGCGACGCGAAGATCGCCCCAATCCGCCTCGGCATGGCGCAGATCATAGAGATCGCCCTGCCCCGGCCACACAGAGAAGGCCTGCAGCTTCTCCGTTATGCCGAGGCCGAGCGCCTTCAGCGCCGCCTCCTTGGCCACCCAACGCTCGAAAAAGCCGGCGGCGTCGATCCCTTCGCGCTCTTCTCGCGTCAAGGCGATGGAGGAGAGACCGGCGACATCCACCTTTCGATCCGCGCGCTCTATGTCGACGCCGACCTCCCAATGACGCGAGACGGCGATGAGCGCGCAAGCGCTGGAATGCGAGACATTGAAGAAGACGCCCGCTCCGGCGAGCCCGAGCTTGCCGTAAGCCCCGGCGTCGAAGCGCAGCGCCGCCGGTTCGACGCCGAGCCTCTCGCCGATGAGACGCCGCAGAGCCGCGCGCGTCGAGATCATGCGCAGCCGATCCTCATGCCGCAAGAAGCGCAACGCTCTCTCGCGCTCCTCCACGCTCAGCGTGTCCCAATCGGCCTCGGACCAGGGCGCGGCGAGATCGAAATCGAGACGCGTGATCTCGATCCGCCCTTCGCTCACCGCGGGAGCCCAAGAATGCGCCACTGCATGCGCCAATGGATGCGTCACGCGTCCCCCTATCGCTGCGCCTCCGCGACCGGCGCGGCGAGCGTCTCGATCGCTCTCTCGAAAGCCGAAGCGCTCGCGCTGCGCAGCGGACAATAGGGAATGCCATGGCTTTCGCACAAGCTCTTCACTGCGCCGACAGCGCGATGGCTGACGCAATCGACGGGAAAGAACACGGCGTCGGCGCGTCGCACCAGCTCGCTCAGCATGGCGCGATTGTCCTCCACGCCGCCGTCATGATGGATGAGCGACCCATTGCGCTGCTCGACGAGACGCTGCAGCCGGCACACTGTGCGCGGCCGGCCGCCGACATAGAGCAGGCAGCGGCCGCACAGATCCGTTTCGCTCTCGCGCGGCTCGTCGGCGATGGGCGCCGCCGCCACGGCGATCTCGGAAACGATCGGCGCCGGGGCGGCGCGCGTCTCCTTCGCCTTCGTCCGCTCGAGGCGGCGCTCGAGGCGCGTATGATCCTCGCGCAATTCGGCATGCGAGAGGCGGAGCGCCGCGAGCTCGCGCAATGTCTCGTCGCTGCGCTCCGCCGCGCGCAAAATGTCGACCTCGCGGCGCAGACTCTCGCATTCGGCGGCGAGCGTGCGCGCCTCGCGAAGCTGCGCGCCGAGCCGGGCGATCTCGTCGCGCAGCACAGTCAGCTCGTCATTGCGCTCGGCGATGACGCTGGCGAGACGCCGCGCGATCTCGGCCTTCTCGCGTCGCGCTTCGGCCACCTCGCGAGCGTCGCCGCGATGCGCGGCGCCGCTCAGATGCGACATCATGTGAATATCGCCGAAAATGCGCGTCTCCACACCGGGCGTGAGCCGCGGATGGCCGATCAGCGCCCAATAGGCGCCGGGCACGAAGCCATTGTCGACCGCGCTCTCCCAATAGGCGAGCAGCGCCTCCTCGCCGTCGAGCGCCTTGGCCTTACGGATCGCGCCTTCATAGCGCGTGTCGAGATGCTTCTGCACGGCGCGCGAGACGATGTTCTCATCATGCATCTTCTCGACGAAGAGGCCATGCACCTGGTAATCATTGTAGCGCGCTTCCTCGCCGAGGAAGCCGGTGCGCCGCGCGATCTTGCGCAATTCCGCGATCGTCAGACAAGTGCCGACGATCGAGCAATGCGACGCGCCGATGATCTCCCATATGCGGCGGCGTGCGCCCGCCTCCCGCCGCGCGGCGGGCGCGAGCTCGAAGCCCTCGCTCGCCATGGCGGATTTCAGCACGCTCAATGAAACGAGAGGCCGCCGCTCGCTCATGGCGCCGTCTCCACCGCCAAATCGTCACGCGCATTGGTCTGCGCGAGCACGGCGTCGAAACCCTCGAATTCTGGATGGCCGACATAGAGCGGCTTGTTCTTGCCGGCGTCCTTATGCGAATCGCGGAATTGCTGCGACGTCGTCCAGGCGAGGAAGCTCGCCTTGGTCTCCCACATCGTATGCGAGGCGTAGAGCGTGTGATCCTCGCGCTCCGGCCCGCGCAGCAGATGGAAGGAGAGGAAGCCCTCCATCTCCTCGAGGCGCGTGCGGCGCGACGCCCAAATCTGCTCGAACGCCTTTTCCTCGCCCTTGACCACCTTGAACCGATTCATTGCGATGAACATGCCGAGCTCCTTTTCGTCGGCCGCGCATGGCGGCCGGAATTGGAGGCCATCGTCGCCCGCCGCCGCGCTGCGATCAAGCCCCGCCTCGGCCGAGGAGGCTGCAAGATTTCCAAAATCCTACTCTGCAAGCTTTCCAGCCGCAGCTCCACGATATCGCCAGAAACGCCGCCATCATCGGCGCGGCGAACGCGAAAGGAGAAGGCCATGTGCGATATAGAAGGCGAGCGGAACAAGATCGACGCTCTGCTCGATGCGGCGGCGCGCGCCGCGCCCGCAGGCGCGCGAAGCGACGAGAGCGCGCTCGCGCGATTTTGTCTCGCCGCCCTCGGCGAGCATTACGCGACCGAATGTCCCGACGAGTGCCTGCGGCGACGCTGCGACGATTTCGCAGCGCGCGTCATGCGCGGCGACGCGATCGCTCAGGAGAACGCCTGAGCGATATCGGCGACGAGATCGTCTGGATGCTCTATGCCGATCGACATGCGCACCAGCGCCGGCGTGATGCCGATCTCGCGTCGCGCCTCCTCCGCCAATCCAGAATGCACGGTGGTCGCTGGATGACACACGAGCGACTCCGTGCCGCCGAGGCTCACCGCCAATTTGAAAATCTGCAGCCGGTTCAAAAAGGCGAAAGCTTCCCTTTCGCCGCCTTCGACATCGAAGGAGAAAGTGGAGCCCGCAGAGCTCGATTGACGCTGCATCAGCGCGCGCGCGGGATGGTCCGGCGGCAGCAGCGGCGGATAATGCGCGCGCGCGACCTTCGGATGCGCGGAGAGATATTCGGCGACGATCGCCGCATTGCTGGCCGCGCGGCGCATGCGCAGCGACAATGTCTCCAGCGAGCGCGCCAGCATCCAGCAGGAATGCGGATCGAGCTGCGTGCCTATGGCGTTGCGCATCGTGCGGATCGGCGCCAGCGCCGCATGCGCGCCGATGACGGCGCCGCCGATGAGATCGCTGTGGCCGCCGACATATTTGGTCAGCGAATAGAGCGAGAGATCGGCGCCATGCTCGAGCGGCGATTGAAACACGGGACCGAGCAATGTGTTGTCGCAGCACAGAATCGGACGGCGCCCTTGGCGCGCGCCGATGTCCTGCGCGATGCGCGCCACCATGTCGATGTCGACGAGGCTGTTCATCGGATTGGACGGCGTCTCGACGAAGATCATGGCGACATTGCCCATCGCCATCGCGCGCTCGGCGGCGTTGCGCACGACAGTCTCGTCGAGCCCGTCGGCGAAGCCGACGCTTTTGATATCGAATGGCGCGAGCGTGCGGCCGATCAGCACCTCGGTTCCGCCATAGAGCGGGCGGCTGTGCAAAATCACCTCGCCCGGCTTCGCATAGGCGAGGATCGTCGTGACGATCGCGGACATGCCGGATGAGAAGACGAGGCCCGCCTCCGCATTCTCATGCACGGCGAGGCGATCCTCGAGGATCTCGAGATTGGGATGATTGAAGCGCGAGTAGACGAGCCCCGGCGCCTCATTGCGCGCATGCGCGCCGCGGCCGGCGATATGGTCGAAATAATCGCGTCCATCCTCCGCCGTGCGGAAAGCGAATGTCGATGTGAGAAACACCGGAGGCTTCACCGATCCTTCGGAGAGAGCCGGATCATAGCCATAGCCGAGCATCAGCGTCTCTGCGTGGAGACGATGATCGCCGATGCGGATCTTGTGATAGCGTTCGCTGCTCATGATCTCTCTCCTGTCATCGACGCACGCGCAAATTGCTTTCGATTCGCTATATGAATTCACGCTCGCGCGCGTCTCTTCGACATTCTCCACATAAATGAATACGTAGCTTTTATCGCTAAGGTCGCATGTGCGTCACAGTCACAGAAAATCGATGAAATGTCACGTCGTTGCGGCTCACCGTCGTTGACCGAATCTCGGCGCGCGACTTAGCATTTCAATAGCCGCATTACCCACGGCGAGCGGACAGCGACAGCGCGCGGCCCATGCGGTGACAAAACTTTGTTGAAAAGGATTCCTCGATGAAGAAGTTATTCTCAGCCACCGCGATTGCACTGGCTCTTTCCGCTGGAGCGGCGCTGGCCGCGGACCTGCCGGCCCTCAAGGCTCCGCTGCCGCCCCCGCTGCCGCCGCCGCCCCTGTGGACCGGATTCTATGTCGGTTTGAATGCCGGCTATTCCTGGGGCTCGACGAACAACGTCGAAGTCGGCACGGCCAATCTTTACGACACTTTCGGCAACAATGGCCTGCTTCCTTTCGTGATCGATCCGGGCGCCGGCGCGGCCGCCCTGGCCGCGAGCGGCAATGTGAACGCTCAACGCAACGGCTTCATCGGCGGCGGTCAGGTCGGCTATAATTATCAATTCGGCAACAGCTTCCTGGTCGGTCTCGAAGCCGATTTGCAGGGAACCGGCATCCGCAGCGAGAACAGCTTCACCGGCGGCACCAGCTGGAACGCGTTCAATGTCGCGGCCGGCCCCTTCGGCCTCTCTTTCGATCGCTCCGCCGCCGGCACGACGACGGTGACGACGCGCACTGATTGGCTCGGCACGGTTCGCGGCCGTTTGGGCTACATTTGGGGACCGTCTTTCCTGATCTACGCCACCGGCGGTCTCGCCTACGGCGGCGTGCAGGCGACGACGAACCAGTCGCTTTTGCTCAACAACACCCTCTCTGCGAGCGTCCTCGGCGCGCAGGTGGCCGCCCTCAGCGTGCCCTATGCCTCGATCGGCGGCATCGGACGCTACAACGAGTCGCGCATCGGCTGGACGGTCGGCGGCGGCATCGAATGGCTGTTCGCTCCGAACCTGAGCTTCAAGGCGGAATATCTCTACTATGATCTCGGCGAGGTCCGTTATCTCAATGGCCCGCTCGCCGCGGTCGGCCCGCAGCTGACGGTGCTCGGCTTCACCTCGCCGGCGCTCACCTCGATCAACCAAGGCATCACGCGCGTGAAATTCGACGGACACATCGCGCGCGTCGGCATCAACTATCACTTCGTGTCGGCGCCGCCGGTGGCGGTCGTCGCGAGATATTGATCCGACCTTCGCTTTGAAGTCGCGATAGCCCGGCCGTCACGGCCGGGCTTTTCGTTTGTCGCGCAGAGTTCGGCGTGGATATTTCGGAGCGGTTCGCGCTAGAAGACGGCGACGCAACGAAAGCTCCGCCGCAAATGATCTCCGCTCCCGTGATCTTCGCGCCCGTGATCTTCGCTCCCGCCTGGGCCTGGGTCGCATTCACTCTCATCGCTGCGGGCGGACAGACGCTGCGCAACGCTCTGCAGCGCGATCTCACCGATAAGCTCGGCGCCGCATGCGCGACCTTCGTGCGCTTTCTTTTCGGCTGTCCCTTCGCCTTTCTCATTCTCGCCGGCGCCTGCGCCATCGCCAATGTCCCGCCGCCGGCGCCTCGAGCGCACACTCTGCTCGTCATCGCAGCGGCGGCCGCGCTGCAGATCGCGGCGACGGCGTTGATGCTCGTCTCGATGAAGGAGCGCTCCTTCGTCATCGTGACGGCGTTGCTGAAGACGGAAGCGGCGCAGCTCGTCGTCTTCGGACTATTGTTCCTCGGCGAGGCTGCGACGCCGGCGCTCGCGCTCGGCGCATTCTGCGCGACATTGGGCGTGCTCGCTCTGTCGCTGCCCGATCCCGCGGCGGCGCTGCGAGGCGCCACTTGGCGGCCGATTTTCTACGGCCTCGCCGCGGCGGCGCTGTTCGGCGGCTCCACCGTTCTGTATCGCGAGGGCGTGCTGGCGCTCGGCGGCCCCTCCATCATGGTCGCGGCCGCGACCGAGCTGGTTCTCGGCCTCGTCTTGCAAACGGCTCTGATCTTGCTCTATCTGGGCGTCTTCGACCGCGGGGGCCTTTTCGCCATCGTCGCTCAATGGCGGGAATCGCTGTCGGCGGGACTGCTCGGCGCCTTTGCGACGCTGTTCTGGTTCCTGGCCTTCGCTCTCGAAACCGCGCCGCGCGTGCGCACGCTGGCGCTGATCGAAGTCTTGTTCGCGCAAATGGTCACGCGCCGCATGTTCGCGCAAAAGACCGGAGCGCGGGAATGGCTCGGCCTGGCGATGCTGGTCGCCGGCGTCGCGGCCGTGTTGAACGGCGGATAGCGGCCCCTTTGGCCCGCGTCCCCTCAGAATTGCGAGATCAAGAGATGGCGTCCCAGATCGACGGCCCCCGAATTCAGCCCAAGGCCGGCAAGGCCAAGCAGCTCGTCGTCTTCCTCCATGGCTATGGCGCGGACGGCAATGATCTCATCGAGATCGGCCGGCAATGGCGGTCCTTCCTGCCGGACGCCGCCTTCGTCTCCCCCCATGCGCCGGAGCGCTGCGCGCTGTCGCCCAATGGGCGGCAATGGTTTCCGCTGACCATGCGCGACCCCGGCGAGCGCTGGCGCGGCGTGGTGGCGACGCGGCCGCTGCTGGAGAGCTTCCTCGCTGAGGAGCTGGCCAAGAACGAGCTGGACGAGAGCAAGCTCGCTCTGGTCGGCTTCAGCCAGGGGACGATGCTGGCGCTGCATGTGGGCCTGCGGCTGCGCCGCGCGCCGGCAGCGATTCTCGGCTATTCCGGCGTTCTGGTGGCAGGCAGCGAGCCGCCGGATATCCCCCCGCAATTCGGAACCAAGCCGCCGTCGGTCCTGCTCGTCCATGGCGAGGAGGATTCGATGATCCCGGCCGATGCGCTGCTGCTCTCGGCCAATGCGCTGGCCAAGGCCGATGTGCCGACGCAATGGCATCTTTCCGCCGGGCTCGACCATGGCATAGACAATGCCGGCCTGCTGCATGGCGGCCTGTTTCTGGCCAGGAGCTTCGGCCTGTCGGTCGAGTTCGGCCGCCGCGGCGGCGGCGCGCCCCCCCGCTGAGCCTTCCTCAGAGCGCCGGGGCGTCGCGCCCGGCGCCGGCGCCCACCGGGGCCAGCACCTCGTCCAGCGGCGGCAGGGCGCGGCGCACGGCGCGACGCAGGCCGGCCGGCCGATAGAGCTGCTTGGTCGCCTCGACGATATGGACCCCGCCGCCCGGCAGCGAGAAGCGCCCGGCGATTCGCTCGAAGGCGGGAGCCGAGCGCAGCAGCGACGCGCGGGCGAAGGGCGGCACATAGAGCGCCTCGCCCCAGAAGACGGGAAGCAGCAGCGTCTCCTGCAGCAAGCTCTGCAGCTGGCCGCGCGAATAGGGATGGCCATGGCCGAAAGGCGTCGTGTCCACCCGCGCCCACAGGCCCGAGCGGCTGGGGACGACGACGATCACCCGACCGCCGGGCGCGAGAATGCGCCAAATCTCCTCCAATATGTCGCGCGGCGATTCGCCGACCTCGAGCGCATGGACGACGATAACGCGGTCGATGCTGGCGTCGGGCAGCGGCATCATCGTCGTCTCGACCAGCGCCGAGGCCGAGCGGCCGCCATTGGGCCAATGGACGACGCCCTGGGCCGCCGGCATGAAGGCGAGCACGCGCTGCGCCCGCTCCTGAAAATCGACGAGATAGGGCGTGGCGTAGCCGATTCCGAGCACGCGCAGCCCGGAGTGATCCTCCCAGCGGGTCCGCGCCAAGCGCCCGACGAGGCGCAGCGCCACCAGGCCGAGCGGCGAAGCGTAAAAATTCCGCAAGTCGACGACGTCGAGCGACATATCTGCTATTTCGCATTTATCTACGGCGCGACGCAAGCGCGTGAAACGGTCGCGGCCGCGATCGCCTCACTGACCCTAGACGTTTCGACAGGAGCAGCGCAATGAGCGTCGAAGTCGTTCAGTTCATTTGCCTCACCGATAATTTCGGCCTGCTGCTGCGGGACGAGGCGACCGGCGCCGTCGCCTCCATCGACGCGCCCGACGAGCGCGCCATAGCGGCGGAATTGTCGCGGCGCGGCTGGACGCTCACCGATATTCTCGTCACCCATCACCACGCCGACCACATCCAGGGCGTGGCGGGGCTGAAGGCGCTGTTTCCAAAGGCGCGCACCGTCGGCCCGCGCAAGGATCGCGCGCGTATCCCCGGCCTCGACCTCGAGGTCGGCGAGGGCGATTCGGTGATGGTCGGCTCCGCGACGGCTCGGGTGATAGAGGCGCCGGGACACACGACCGGCCATATTCTCTATCATTTCGAGGCGGAGGAGATTCTCTTCGTCGGCGACGTGCTGTTCTCGCTGGGCTGCGGCCGCGTCTTCGAGACGCCGATGGACGTCATGTACGCCTCGCTGGAGAAGATCGCCGAATTGCCGCCGGAGACGCGCGTCTATTGCGGCCATGAATATACGCAGGCCAATGCGCGATTCGCGCGCACCGTCGATCCGGACAATCCTCTGCTCGCCGAGCGCGCCCGCGAGGTCGATGCGTTGCGCGCCGCGGGCGAGCCCACTTTGCCGACGACCATCGCTCTCGAGCTCGCCACAAATCCCTTCCTGCGCGCCGAGGACCCGCAGCTGCGGCGCACGCTCGGCATGGAGACGGCCGATCCGGTCCATGTCTTCACGCAGATCCGCGAAAGAAAGAATGTGTTTCGATGACGATGGATACGAGCCTTTCGGCCGCCGATATCGCGCGGCTGCTCTCCCTCGCGCCGCATCCGGAAGGCGGCTTCTATCGCGAGACCTTTCGTGATTCCCGCGCGGTGGCGGACGGCCGCGCCGCCTCGACGGCCATCTATTATCTGCTCGGCGCGGGCGAGGTCTCCGCCTGGCATCGCGTCGACGCCGCCGAGATTTGGCATTATTACGCCGGCGCGCCGCTCGCCCTCGACATTTCCGCGACGGGCGAAACGAGCGCGCGGCATATACTCGGCGCGCAGGTGACGCAGGGCGAGCAGCCGCAGATCGTCGTGCCGGCCGATCAATGGCAGAGCGCGCGCAGCCTCGGCGCCTGGACGCTGGTCGGCTGCACGGTCGCGCCGGGCTTCGAGTTCTCCCGCTTCGAGCTGGCCTCCGCGGATTTTTCTCCGCTGCGCGACGAAAGCGTGGAATAGGCCGAATCACGCCGATTTTGGATCGCGAATGAGCGAAAACGGGCGATCCTCGCGCGCCGGCCGATGTGGCGCGCCGCGAGCCCGCGGGGCCGCGCCGACCCGCTAAACGACCCGTTTACTTTTGGCCCCCAATACTCGCTGCATCCGTATTCGTTCGATCAGGCCCAACCGATGCAATTGCGCCATCTCGCCGATAAGGCGGTTTCCACGGGATTGCAGGAGCCGGCCTCCTCCCCCACCGCGCCCGCTCCGACCGCGGAGCCGCGCCAGCCCGCGGGACCGGATGCGCTCGACATTCTCGCCTCGATCGGCATGCTCGCCTATACGTGGGACATTGCGACCGATCGGCTCGACTGGGGCGACAATCTCGCCGAGGTGCTGACCAGCTTCGCCGATGTCGATCTCTCGAGCGGGCGCGCCTATGGCGAGCGGCTCGGCGCGCAGAGCGCGACCTCGCGCTTCGACGCCATCGTCACCGCCACCGGCAGCGATGACGGCAATGGCGTGTTTTTCAACGCCATCTACGCGCTCGTGCCGCCACGCGAGACCGGCGGCGGCCCGCTGGTCTGGATCGAGGATTGCGGCAAATGGTTCGCCGGCCGCGACGGCCGCCCGAGCCGCGCCCATGGAGTCGTGCGCGTCATCACCGAGCGCCACGAGATGGAGCGCCGGATGACGCGCAGCGCGCAATTCGACGCGCTCACCGGCGCGATGAGCCGCGCTCTTTTGGCGGAACATTCGCTGCGCCTGCTCGGACAGCCCGAGAAGACGCGCAAGCCTTTCGCCATTCTGCTCGTCGCGCTGGAGAATCTCTTCGCGCTCAATCGCACCTACGGCTATGACGCCGGCGACGAGATCATCGTCGGCCTCGCCTCGCGGCTGCGGACCAATGTGCGCGTCAATGATCTCGTGGCGCGCTACGCCGGCAATAAATTCGCCGTTCTGCTCGAGAATTGCGACGTCGAGCAGGCCAAATCGACGGGCCAGCGGCTCATCGAGGTGATCGCCCAAACGCCTTTCGCGACCGAGGTCGGCGGGGTTTCCGTATCGGCGCGCATCGGCGCCGTCGTCGCGCCGCGCGACGGAAGATCGCCGGCCGTGCTGTTCCAGCACGCCGAGGAGGCGCTCGACGCCGCGCGCCAGCGCAATGCGCATCGGCTCGTCTGCTACGCCACCTCGCTGGCGCGCGACAATGGGCGGCTGCATGCGCTGCAGATTTCCGACAGCGTCGTTTCCGCGCTCAATGAGCGTCGCGTCGAGCTGGCCTTTCAGCCCATCGTGCAAGCGCAGACCGGCGATACGGCCTTTTACGAGGCGCTGCTGCGCGTGCGGCTCGCCGACGGCTCCATCGTCGTGCCCGGCGACATTCTGCCCATCGCCGAGAAATCCGGCCTGGTGCGCCTTCTCGATCAGCGCGTTCTGGAGCTGGCGCTCACGCAGCTGCGCGCCGATCCGTCGCTGCGCATCTCGGTCAACGCCTCGGTCGCCACGCTGCATGATCCCGAATGGCCGGAATGGCTCGCCAACGCCACGCGCGTCTATCCGGGCGTCGCGGATCGCCTCACCATAGAGATCACCGAGACGACGCTGATCGACGATTTCGACAAGACGCGGCAGCTGATCACCGACTGCAAGGGCCTCGGCATCAAATTCGCCATGGATGATTTCGGCGCCGGGCACACATCCTTCCGCAATCTGCGCCTGCTGGACTTCGATTTCGTCAAGATCGACGGCGTCTTCATCCAGAACATCATCAAATCGCAGGATGATCGATTCTTCGTGCGCACCCTCACCGATCTCGCGCGGCATCTCGGCCTGAAGATCGTCGCGGAATGGGTGGAGGACGAGGAGACGGCGCAGCTGCTGCAAGGCTGGGGCGTCGATTACTTCCAGGGCTCGCTGTTCGGCTCGGCGGTGGTGGTCGCGGCGCCGGGCGAGTCGCAGAACGTCTCCCGGCGCGCCTGAGCGGCGCCGGGCCTTTCGTGGGGCTCGCCCCGAGGGCAAAGTCGCCCCGAGCGGCGCCGAGCCTTCGCGGCTCGCCCGTCGAGGGCGAGCCGATCGCGCCGAAAACCCGAGCTCAGCCGCTCTTCGTCGACAATTGATCGATGCGCTTGTTCAGCTCGTCGAGCTGACGCTTCATCTCGTCGAGATCGGAACGCGGCGGCTCGGCGGCGGCGGCGGCCGTTGCAGCCTCGGTGGAGGCGGCGGGCGGCTCGGCTGGCAGGCCGAAGGGGTTGAACATGGTCAGCGCATGGCGGAACACCGCCATATTCTTGCGCGCCTGCTCCTCGAGCGACTGAAACGCCTGACGAGTCGGCGCGCCGAAAGGCGCGCCTTCGAGCGCCTGCGAGACCTGATCGCGGAATTTCTGCTGATCGCGCGTCAGCCGATCGATGCTGAACTCGAGATAGCTCGGCACCAGCATCTGCATCGAATCGCCATAGAAGCGGATGAGCTGGCGCAAGAAGGCGATCGGCAGCAGGCTCTGGCCGTCCTTGCCCTCCTGCTCGAAGATGATCTGCGTCAGCACGGGGCGGGTGATGTCCTCCCCCGTTTTGGCGTCGCAGACGACGAAATCCTCGCCGCGCTTGACCATGGCCGCGAGATCCTCGAGCGTGACATAAGTGCTCGTGCCCGTGTCATAGAGACGCCGATTGGCGTATTTCTTGATCGTCGTCGGCTTTTTTTCGGTGGCCATGTTCCGCCCGCCGCCTCCGTCGTCCTGGCGCGCCGCCACGATCTTCTCGGCTCCGGCGGGCTGAGCGCCGGCTCCCTTCTCATATTTCGGCGTGCGTAGCAAAATTTCCTCGCTTCTCGTCCAGCGACGCGCAGAGCGACCGCGGCTTCTTTCCGAACGATAGCCGCAACCGCACGCATCCCGCAATAAATTCGTCGCGAAAAGGTTTTTTCCTCCCGCAAAGGTCGAATTCGGGGCGCGGGAGCCTCTCGATAAGAGCCGCGGCCTCGGCTATATTGCGAAAGACCATTCGCCGAACGCCCATAGGAGGACGACATGCCGATCACCAAGCTGCTGCTCGCGGCGGCCGCGGCGCTCCTCGTCGGGGCCTGCAACACCACGAGCCTGGCCGAGCAGCGCGCCGCCGATGACATCCGCTGCCGAAATTATGGTTTCCGGCCCGGGACCGACCCATTCTCCAAATGCCTGATGCAGGTGGACCTCGACCGCTCCGCCGATCGACGCGCCGCCCGTTACGACTATCCCTATGGCTATGGGCCGCGCGGCGGCTATTGGGGTCGAGGCTGGTGGTGACGGCGGAAATCTGACGGAAAAAGGGTGATTTTGCGATTTTTCGCCGCAATGCGGCATGCGGTTTCCCGCAGCGCAGCAATAGGCTATGAGAGGCGCAGCGCCGCCGGGAGCCCGAGCGCTTGAGACGCGCTCGACCATATGCGAAACAGCGCGCCGAGGCGGCGCGCGCGGCGGCCGATTCGCCGATCGGCGCCCCGCCCGAGACGGGCGCTAAAGGACGCCGGCGGGAACGAGACAGGCCGGAAACGGAATTGGGCTCATGTTGTTCAACATAGAAGCCGACCGTGGCGACCAGATCGTCGGCTATGTCGTTCCGGACGATTATACCGCCTCGCCGACGCTTCGCATCACTCAGAGCGGCATTCAGATCGCGGAGCTGCCCTGCCGCGAGGCGCGGCCGTCGCTGGTAGCCGCCGGCCGTCACGCCACCGGCCTGTGCGGCTTCACCGTCGACAGCTCGATCGTTCCCGACCTCGTGTCGAATCAGAGCCTCGAGATTCGCGACGCCGAATCCGGCATCATGATCTACCGCCGGCGCAATGGCTCGGAGGTCACGCATCGTCGCGTGTTTCGGCTGGAGACGCATCTCTTTCCGCTGTGGCGGCTGGACGAGAAGGTCGAGCATAGATTTCAGTTCTTCCACAAGGGCGTGGAGCGGCATGGACGTGAGACCGCGCTGCAGGTCTTCATGCTGGAGAACGTCAACTCGCTCTACGTCAGCGGCCGCCTGACCTTCTCGAGCTATTCCAACTATCTGCAAGACAAGTTCAATTCCATCATCCTGATGCACGACCCCTATCTCGAGCTCGCCGAGCGGCTGCTGACGCTCAAGCATGTCTCGCGCTTCGGCGAGGAGCTGCTGGGGCCACGCGACATGCTCACCTATCAGCGGGCGATCGAGTTCGCGCAGCAGATCGAGCCGGACGGCTCCGGCCTGCGGCGCGCTTTCGACTCGATGCCGCGCGACGTCATCGGCGCGCTCGCCAATCCGCTGACGCGGCAGCTCGCCTCCGAGGCGCTGGACGAACCGCCGCCCAAGAACGGCGTCGCCAAGGCGCTCGCTGCTCTCGCCAGCTTTTCCGTGGTCGGACTGCGGGAAAGTCAGGACCGTTTTCTCGAGGAAGTGGAGGCCCTGCTCGACATAGAGCCCGGCGTTCTGCCGACGCTGCCGCATTTCGCGGCGGTCGGCGAGCTGGCGCGGGAGCTGCGCCGGCTGCCGGAGGTCGATCTGCTGCTGGAGCAGGACCTCGAAATCTACCAAACCGCCAAAGCGGCGATCGAGGAGGCCTTTTGACGAAGATTTCTGACGCGGCAAAGCGCGCGCTGACGCAGGCGCGGATCGCCGGCGGGCGCCGATGATCGAGACCAGGCCGCCGCTCGACGACGAGCGCCTCCGCTCGCGCATGGATCCGAAGCTGGAGCCGAAGCCCGCGCGCGCGCTCGTTCCGGCCGCATGGCTGCGGCCGCTCGCCAATGCGCCGGAGACCGCGCGTCAGATCGTCGACCAGGTCGAGCGGATCGCGACGGAGGCCAATCGCGCGCTCGAGAACCGCACGCGCATTCCGCCGCTCTGGCTGAGCTTCATCGCCTTCGTGATCATTCCGTCCTTCGTGGCGTCGGTCTATTTCGCCTTTTTCGCCGCCGACCAATTCGCGGTCGAGACGCGTTTCGCAGTGCGCGCGATCGAGCTGGAGGCCGTCGCGACGCCCAAGGGCGAATCGGCGGCCTTCACCTTCACGCCGTCCGGGCAGAACGCCTATATCGTCACGAGCTACATCCGCAGCCGGGCGATCGTCAGCGATGTGCTGGCCAAGCTCGATCTGCGCGCCCTCTACCGCCGGCCGGAGGCCGATTTCTGGGCGCGCCTGCGCCGCAACGCCACGATGGAGCAGCTGACCGATTATTGGCAGTCCATGGTCGAGACCACGGTCGACGCCAATTCCAGCCTCGTCACCGTCAATGTCCGCGCCTTCCGCAAGGAGGACGCCTACGCGCTCGCCAACGCCATCGTCGCGGCGAGCGAGGCGCTGGTCAATCGCATCTCCGAGCGCGCGCGCCGCGACGCCACAGCAATGGCGGAAAGAGACGTGCGCCGCGCCTTCGAGGCGGTGCAGGCGACGCTGTCCGATCTGCACAAATTCCGCGACGAGTTCGGCGTCATCGACCCGACCCTGACCGGAACCGAGATCGGCAAGCTGCTGGCGCCGCTCGTCGCTCAGAAGATCAAGCTCGAGAGCGAGCTTTTCGTCGCCGGACATGAATTGTCGCCGGATGCGCCGACAGTGCGCGTGCTGCGCGAGCAGCTCGCCTCCGCCGAGAAGCAGATCAAGGAGCTGAAGAGCAAGCTCACCTCCAATGACGGCGCGCGCTCCTCCACCTCCACCGTGGCTGGAATTCTGGCGAAGTTCGAGGAGCTCGAGGTTCGCAAGGCGCTCGCCGAGCGCTTCTATGCGCTCTCCAAGGCCGATCTCGATCGCGCGCAATTGCGCGCCAATCGGCAGAGCATCTATTTGACCGTCTTCGTTCCCCCGGCGGCGCCGGAGATTTCCCGCTATCCGCACCGATTGAGTTACCCCTTGCTGATCTTCCTCGGCTTCGCCATCGTGTGGAGCATCGTCGTGCTGCTGCTGGCGACGATCGAGGATCACAGGCTGTGAGCCGCGCAGGCCCGGCGACGCGATAAGCGCTAGCGGGGGGCGAATCGAAGGGAAAGCGCGAAAGGAGAGGCTTACGATCGATGGCGACGATGGACGGCGATTTCTGGGTCTTCGGCTATGGTTCCTTGATGTGGCGGCCGGGTTTCGAATTTCTCGAAAGCGCCCTCGCCTGGGTGCATGGCTACCACCGATCGCTCTGCGTCTTCTCCCATGTCCACCGCGGAACGCGGGAGCGCCCAGGCCTCGTGCTCGGCCTCGACTATGGCGGCTCCTGCCTCGGCGTCGCCTTTCGGGTCGCCGGAGCGGCGCGCGAGGAGACGATCGCCTATCTGCGCGCCCGCGAATTGGTGACCTCTGTCTATATCGAGCGCAATGTGGGGCTGCGCTTCGCCGAGGGCGGCTCGGCCCGCGCGCTCGCCTTCATCGTCGATCGCGCCCATGAGCAATATGCCGGGCGCCTGTCGATCGACGAGATGACTCGGCTCGTGGAGGGCGGCGTCGGCGCCTCGGGCGACAATCCCTCCTACGTCCGCAACACGCACGAGCATCTTCAGCAGCTCGACATTCACGATCCGGCGCTCGCCGAGATCGTGCGCCGGCTTTCGGCGCCGACGGCCTCCCTCGCCGAGAGCGCCTGAGAAAGCTCAGTTCAGCAAGGCTTTGGCGAGGTGGCGCGCGACCTCGACCGGCAGAGCGCAAAAGCGCACATGCCATTCGTTCACGCCGAGAGCGATGGCCGCCGCGCGCGCGAGACGGCCGCTCGGCGCATCGAATTCCTCGGTCGAGAGCACGCAGACCGGCCGGCGTTCCGCGCCCTCGCGCGCTACGCCGATGACGACCGCGCGGGCGAAGCCCGCCACCAGCGCCTCCTCTTCCGCCGAAAATATCGTGCAGACATAGCGTTCGCCGCGACCGGCGCGCCAGGAATAGAAGCGCTCGCGCAGCGGCGTCGCATGTAGCGCGGCCAATCCGCCTCCGCGAATGACCGACGCTGCGGCAGCCGGCCTTCTGCCCCGGTCCTGGACTCGATCGACCACGAACATGACGCCCCTCACGAAAGGCCTCGAAGAAAGACGAGAACAAACTTAGAACATAAAAGGAACTTTTGTCAAACTGTTCGTGTTCGTCCAGATGGTCCTTTTGGTCTAGGCCGCCGCGGAGCCGCCCTCCGTGCGCAGCCAGGCGGCGCCGCAGGCGCGCGCCAATTCGCGCACGCGCAGAATATAGCTTTGCCGCTCAGTGACGGAGATCACGCCGCGCGCATCCAGCAGATTGAAGGCGTGACTGGCCTTTATGCATTGATCATAGGCGGGCAGCGCCATCAGATGGCGCTCGCCCTCGCCTCTGTCGCCGAAAGCGAGCAGCTTGCGGCATTCGGCCTCGGCGGCGCGGAAATCGGAGAACAGCTTCTCCGTGTCGGCGGCCTCGAAATTATGCCGTGAATATTCCTGCTCGGCCTGCAGGAAAACATCGGCGTAAGTGACCTTGTCCTCGTCGCCGCCGTTGAAATTCAGCTCCATGATCGAATCGACGCCCTGCAGATAGCAGGCGAGCCGCTCGAGCCCATAGGTCAGCTCGCCGGCGACAGGCGCGCAATCGAAGCCCGCCACCTGCTGAAAATAGGTGAATTGCGAGATCTCCATGCCGTCGCACCAGCATTCCCAGCCCAATCCCCAGGCGCCGAGCGTCGGGCTCTCCCAATCATCCTCGACGAAGCGGATGTCATGCAGTTTCGCGTCGACGCCGATCGCCGCCAGCGAGGCGAGATAGAGCGACTGCAGATCCGGCGGCGAGGGCTTCAGAATCACCTGATATTGATAAAAGTGCTGGAGCCGATTGGGGTTTTCGCCATAGCGGCCGTCCTTCGGGCGCCGGCTCGGCTGCACATAGGCGGCCTTCCAGGGCTTGGGGCCGAGCGCCCGCAGAGTGGTCGCGGGGTGAAACGTGCCCGCGCCCATCTCCATATCGTAAGGCTGCAAAATGACGCAGCCCTGCGCCGCCCAGAAATTCTGCAGGGTCAGAATGAGGCCCTGGAACGAGCGGGTGGGAGAAAGTCTGTCTGGCGCGGTCATTTGCATCGATCCTCATGCTGCGGCCGGCAGGCTAGTCGCGGCGCGCGCGCCGGTCAACGCGGCGGGGCGCCCGCAAAAAAGCCGCGCGCTATCTGGCCGCCCGCGCTATTGTCCAGCCGCCGGCGATGACAAAGGAGCGCAGGGCTGGAATGAGGGGGCGTGATATCGTCTTGGCGATCGGCGGGGCGGCGGCGGCAATTTGGATCGAAGGAGCGAGGCCTGCGCAGGCGCATGCCGTCCTCTCGGAATCGACGCCGCGCGAAGCGCAGATCGTCTTCGGACCCGATCTCGATGTGGAGCTGAGATTCAACTGTCGGATAGACGCGCGCCGCTCGCGGCTGCTGCTGATCTCGCCGGACATGCATGGAACTGTGCTTCCGCTGCTGGAGGGCGCCGCCGCCGATGAGCTACGCGCCGGGCTGCATGATCTTCGGCGCGGCGCCTATCGGCTGCATTGGCAGGTGCTGAGCGTCGACGGACACATCACCCGCGGCGACATCTCCTTTCGCGTCGGCCGCTGAGCCATGCAGCAATTCATCGAGATCTACGGCTTTCTCAGCGTCATTCTGCGCGGCTCCATCTCGGGGGCGCTGTCGCTCGCCGTCGGCGGCGTCGCCTTTCTGCTGCTCGTCGCCGAACCGCTGGCGCAACGGCTCGGCGCGGCGGCGGAGCCCATAGCCGCGCGCGCCGGACGAATCGTTTTTTGGAGCGCGCTCGCCCTCGCCTGTCTCGTCTCTCTCGATGCGGCGGCGCTCGCGACCATGCTCGTCGGCGCGCTGGAGCTCTCCTTCGCGGATGCGCTCACCGCCGATGCGGTGAAGGCCGATGCGCTCGCGGCGGCGCCGGCCCTCGCGCTCGCCTTCGCGATTCGCAGCGGCGCGGCGCGGCCCCTGCCCCTCGCCGCCTTCGCGGCGGCTTTGATCTGCGCCCGGCTCGGCGCCACGCACGCCATCAGCCGGCTCGACAATCCGCCGGGCCTCATCGCCGCCGAGCTCGCGCATATCACCGGCGTCGCTCTGTGGATCGGCGGCATTCCCTATTTTCTCTTGGCGCTGGCCCGCTCCCCGGACGGCGAGGCGCAACGCGCCATCGGCCTGCGCTTCTCGCATCTCTCAATGGTCGCCGTGGCGATGATCGCCGCCGGCGGCGTCGCCATGTCGATCGTCTATATCGGCGCGGTCGAGAATTTCTACGGCGCCGCCTATGGCGTGATGGTGGGCGCCAAGACCATCCTCTTCGCCGGCCTGCTGTCGCTCGGCGCGCTCAATTTCCTCGCCGTTCGCCGCTCCCCGGCCGATCGAGGCGCCTTCGCGCGGCTGCGCCGTTTCGCGGAGGTGGAGATCGGCGTCGGCTGGACGGTCGTTTTCGCGGCCGCCTCGCTCTCCTCGCTGCCGCCGGCCGTCGATCTGGCGCGCGACCGGGTGAGCTTCGCCGAGATCGTCGAGCGGCTGACGCCACAATGGCCGCCGCGCCTCGAGAGCCCGGATCACTCCACCCTCTCCGTCTCGTTGCCGCAGGTCCAGACCGCGCGCGCCGAAGATGCGACACAGACGAATGATGCGACCGCCGCCGCCATTGCGGCGCAGCGCAACGCCGAGGATATCGCCTGGTCGGAATATAATCACCACATCGCCGGGCTCTTCGTCGCCGCCATGGGGCTGCTGGCGCTGCTCGAGCATTGGCGCCGCCTTTCCCCCGTCGCGCGCCATTGGCCGATGCTGATGCTGGGCCTCGCCGGCTTCCTGTTTCTGCGCGCCGACGAAGCCGTCTGGCCGCTCGGCCAGCTCGGACTCATCGAGAGCCTGCGCGACCCCGAGATCGCTCAGCATCGCATCTTCCTCGCGCTCATCATCGGCTTCGGAATCTTCGAGTGGCGCGTGCGGACGCGGCGCGTGAAGGCGCAATGGGCGCCGCTCGCCTTCCCCTTCATCACCGGCGTCGGCGGCGCGCTGCTGCTCGCCCATTCGCATGGGCTCTCCAACATAAGGGAAGAGTTTCTGATCGAGGTCACGCATACGCCGCTGGCGCTGGTCGGCCTGCTCGCCTCCTCGGCCCGCTGGCTGGAGATACGCCTCGAAGGCCGCGGCGCGCGCATCGCCGGCATCGTCTGGCCCATCGCCTTCACTCTGGCCGGCCTGATGCTGCTCGCCTATCGGGAAGCGTGATTTCACTCATGCAGAATGTTCATGCGCCCATGAAAATTCTGCATTTTGGACCCCGAAAGCCCACGACTTAGAAATTCCCGACGGCGAAAAGCCGAATGGCGAAAAGCCGAATGGGAGGAACAAATGACGATTCTCGCGGAAGTCTTGTCAGCGAACGACAAATATGTCGCGGATTTCGGAGACAAGGCGCAGCTCGCTCTGCCGCCGGCGCGGCGCTTCGCGATACTGACCTGCATGGACGCGCGGCTCGACCCGGCCAAATACGCCGGCCTCTCCGAAGGCGACGCGCATGTGATCCGCAACGCCGGCGGACGCGCCTCCGATGACGCGATCCGCTCGCTGATCATCTCGCACAAGCTGCTCGGCACGCTCGAATGGTTCGTGATCCACCATTCCGACTGCGGCATGGAGCTGTTCTGCGACGAGGTGATGGCCGATCTTCTCGACGACAGCCTGGCGACGGCGGCCTTCGACGGGACCGCATGGTCCAATCCCCAGCATGGCGGCGGCTGCACGGCGGGCCATTTCGTGAAATGGCTCACCATCGAGTCTCAGGAGGAGAGCGTCTATCAGGATGTGAAGCGCATCCGCGAGAATCCGCTGACGCCGAAGAATATTCCGATCTACGGCTTCATCTATGATGTGAAGAGCGGCAAGCTGATCGAGGTCCCCAAGGCGACAGAGGCGGGCCGCACCTGACGGTCCGAAAGAGCCGAAACCAAGAAGCCCGGCGCCGCACGCTGGGCTTTTATTTTGGGAGCCCCGTGGTATTTCGAGCTGTGTCTCGGCCTATCGGTTTCGTGTTATGGGTAAAAAGCCATTTTCGAAAAGCCCGCCCGATCTCATTCTCGGGCCTTTGCCCGTCAAGATCATAAACCGCGTCCTGGAACTCGAGCTGGAGCCCGGCGTCGTAATCTTGTCGCGTGGAGCGCAGAGGCATGCCTTTCGCCAGCACGGAGAAGATTACGCCAAATGCCAGCCGCACGTCTCGTCGATTGTCGCGGAGCCGCTCTACATTGGCGATGACTTCAAGAACCACGGAAAAATCGAGCTGGTGGGACGCGTGATCGCGGCGGAAATCATCGTGCTCGTGGCGGTCAATATCGAACGCGACCGGCATGGACGATATCATATCGCCAGCTTTTACCCGATCTCTGAGGAGAAGGTTCAGAATCGGAAACGAAAAGGTCATCTCAAATGCGCATTTTAGGCAATCCGCGCCGCGCAAAACGATAAAGGCTCCGCTTTTGGCGGAGCCTTTAGAGTGCGATGTTATCTCGCCGGACGCCCAGCTCCGGATCTCTTCGCCGATAAAACCCCGTCTCAGGACAGAATTTTAGCGCTACTTTGCCATGAGAGCGCTAGACCTCATGGCGCGTGAGGAGGCCGTTCTCACCTCGAAATCTCATCGATACGATATGTAACACTGCGGGACCACGAGTTCAATCCCACGTCGCGACTGGTCGCCGCCGCCACATCACATCTTGCAGTTGGCCGCGCTCGGCAGAATGGAGAGCTCGGTCATCTCGCCAGTGAGCGCGAAATCGCCGTAGTCGAGCTTGAGAGCGCGGGAGACGCCATTCTCATAGAGGTCGAAGGACAGCACATAGACAGGCTGCTCGTCGCGCTTGCCCGGCTCGAAATAGGAGATCGACACCGGCCAGCGCTTGAGCCCTTCGAGCTCCTTGATCTGCGCGGCCTTTTCGGTGACGACGCTGCTGGTCGGCCGGCCGATGACGCTCATCGTGTCGAAGACCTTCTCGCCGTCGCCGGAGCCGTCGAAGACCTTGGCCTCGAGAATGCGCTCATTGGTGAGCGCCGCGGCGAGGATATGGCGCAGATGCTCGGTCGGGAACAGCGCGCCGCCGTCCAGCGAGAGCTGGGACTGCTTGGGCCGGGCGAGATCGACCGAGAGCGCGGCGCCGGTCTTCTTTTTGGCCTTGCCGTCTATGTCCTCGGCCTGGACATTGTCCAGCTTGGTCTCGATGCGGAAACGGAAATCCTTGCCGTCGCCGGCCTCGAAAGTGGCGGAGCGCATGTCGGAGAGGCGCGGCGGGCCTTCGGCGGGCTGCAATTCAGTGATCTGGCGGAAATTCTGCACCCAGCCCTCGCAGGAGGAGCCGGTGAAATCGAAAGCGATGCGGCCGCGCGCCGAGGTCGGCGCCTTGCTGCCCGAGGCCTGCGCCAGCGTCAGATCATAGACGGCGCGATGCGGCGTCAGCTGCGGATGGCCGGCGACGGCCGCCACAGTGGCCGCGCTCTCGGCATGGGCGGCGAGCGCGAGGAAGGAGGCGCAGGCAAGCGTCGCGCCGATGAGATATTTTGGAGCCATTTGGGGTCTTTCTCCCTCTGTCGCGCTCTTGGTTGGTTACGGTCCGGCGTCTCCCGGCGCTTCGCGTCGACGACGACAGGGGCCGGAGGCTCTATCTTCGCTCCGGGGTGTCGTCGCGGCGCGGCGCACGCGCTGACGACCACTCTATCTCGGGCGAGCAAGATGTCGAGGCGAAGTCTCGCTCGACGCATTGCCTCCCGACCTTGGCCAAATTACGGTCGGCGGCAAAGCTGCAAGTTTCTTCAGAGATTCGGAAAGGAAAAGCGCAATGTCCGACACAGCGAAGACGCCGCTCGAAAAGCTCGAGGCGCTGGGTCTCACCCTCCCCACCCCGGCGGCGCCGGTCGCCAATTACGTGCCCTGGACGCGCTCCGGCAATCTCGTCTTCGTCTCGGGACAATTGCCGGTCGGCCCCGGCGGCGCGATCGATCCCGCGCATAAGGGCAAGCTCGGCGCATCGGTTGCGCTCGAGGCCGGCCAGGCGGCGGCGCGCGTCTGCGCGCTCAATCTTCTCGCTCAAGCCTCCGTCGCGGCGGGCGGCGATCTCGCCAAGCTGCGCGTTCTGCGGCTCGGCGGCTTCATCAACAGCGCCGCCGATTACGGCCAGATTCCGCAAGTGCTGAACGGCGCCTCGGATCTCGTCGCCGCCGTGCTCGGCGAGAATGGACGCCATGCGCGCTTCGCCGTCGGCGTCGCTCAGCTGCCGCTCGACGCCGCGGTGGAGGTGGACGCGACCTTCGAGATTTTGGCGTAGCGGATGCGCCAGAGCGGCGGCGGCCGTTACCATTGGCTCACGGAACATAAGATCGCGCATAGAGGCCTGCACGATCTCGCGAAAGGCGTGGCCGAGAACTCACTGTCGGCGGCGCGCGCCGCCGCCTGCGCCGGCTACGCCATAGAATGCGACGTGCAGGCGAGCGCCGATGGCGAGGTCATCGTCTTCCACGACGAGACATTGGAGCGCCTGACCGATG
Source organism: Methylosinus sp. R-45379 (assembly GCF_001644125.1). Taxonomy (NCBI): domain Bacteria; kingdom Pseudomonadati; phylum Pseudomonadota; class Alphaproteobacteria; order Hyphomicrobiales; family Methylocystaceae; genus Methylosinus; species Methylosinus sp. R-45379. The sequence goes on along the minus strand of NZ_LUUM01000201.1, from coordinate 17,798 downwards.
CGACCGGCCGTCTCGATGCGCTGACTCGTTTCGAGATCGCACGGCTCACATTGCGCGGAACGCGCGAGGGCGCGCCGACGCTGCGCGATCTTCTCGCGACGATCGGCGGAAATGTTCCTCTCTTCATCGAGATCAAGAGCCGTTTCGACGGCGATCTCGCTCTCGCGCGCAATGTCGCGGATATTGTCGCGCATTATCGCGGCGCAGCGGCGATCGAGAGCTTCGACCCCGCGCCGATCGCCGAATTGCGCGCGCATTTCGATAGGTTGGGCGTTTCCGGCGTTCCGCTCGGCATTGTCGCGCAGGCGTCTTATGTAGGGCCGGACTGGAGCTTTCTCACCGCCGCGCAGCGGGAGGAGCTCACGCAATTCTCCCATGTCGCGCGCACGCGGCCGGATTTTCTCTCCTGGAACGTCGCCGATCTGCCGCATGCGATTCCGCGCCGCTGCCGCGAGGAGTTCGGCATTCCGGTGACGACATGGACCGTGCGCAGCGCAGAACAGACGAAGGCCGCGCTCGCCTTCGCCGATCAGATCGTCTTCGAGGGATTTGCGCCCTGAGCGGCCTCGTCCGACGTCGTTTTCCGTCATAAATCTATCGTCGAGTTCGAGCTACGATCGAGCGCTTTTTTTATTTGGAGCTCGAAAATGATTATCGAATCGAAGTTCGACGACGCCGAATTGCGCGACCAGATCCGGTCTGGACAGGCTGCCCCGCATCCGACGCCGGATCCCGCCCGTGTGGTCGACCAGATCGTGCATCGCGTGCGCGCCGGCGCGGGCGTCGATTTCGACGCCTATGAAGCGCTGATCGGCGCGAATGATCTCGTCGAGATCAATTATCTCGAACGCGGCCTCATGGCTGCGCGCGCCGTGTGCCGCATCAACGCCCCGGCCCTCGTCGGCAATGGGAGCGAATGGGGAACGGGCTTTCTGATCGGCCCGCGCCTGCTGCTGACCAATAATCACGTATTGCCCACGCCGGAGGACGCGCTGCGCGCGACGATCGAGTTCGGTTACGAGCTCGACGGCTCGGGCCGGCTGCGCCGCAGCACCCGCTTCGCCCTGTCGCCGCAGGACGGCTTCATCACCAGTCGGAGGGATCGTCTCGACTATACGATCGTCGTCGTCGCCGAGCGAAGCGAGGACGGCGCCGCGCTCGCCGATTTCGGCTATCTGCGTCTCGACGCGCGCACCGGCAAGATCGACACTGGCAATTACGTCACGATCATCCAGCATCCAGACGCGCGCACGAAGCGCATTTCGCTGCGAGAAAACAAGATCGTCAAATATGGCGACGAGAGAGATTCTTCGAAGGACGACTTCCTCTGGTATTCGTCGGACACCGCGCCCGGCTCCTCCGGCGCGCCCGTGTGCACGGACGCTTGGCAGGTCGTCTGCCTCCATCACGCCGGCGTGCCGGAGCGCCTGATCGTCGATGGCGTCGAGCATTGGACGCTCGCCGACGGATCGACCGCCCCGGCGACGGCGGCGCGGCGGCTCGCGGGCGAGAAGATCAAATGGATCGCCAATGAGGGCGTGCGCGTGTCCAAGCTGCTCGCCGACCTCGAGCAGCAGGTCAAATCCTCTGCGACGCCGCACTCGACGCTGATTGGAGACCTGCTCGCCGACGCATCCGGCGTTGCGCCCTTTCCGGGCGCGCAGCCCTTGCAGAGCATCGTCGGCCCGCCGATCATCGGCGCTCCGGCGATCCTCGTCGCGCAATCGGCCGCGCTGGAAGCTGCGCGCGCACCGAAACGGCGCACGCATCCGGCCAATTATTTCGACGGCCGAAAAGGCTATGATCCGAACTTCCTCCCCGTGGCGGTGCCCTTGCCGGCGCTCGGCCCCGACGCGCTTCGCTTCGGCAGCCCGGCCAAGATCGCCGGCGCGTCGGACGACGTTCTGCGCTATCTGCACTTCTCGGTCGTATTCAATGGCGCTCCCAATCGTAAGCTGGCCTTCTTCACCGCCGTCAACATAGACGGCGCCAAATGGGTCAATCTCGATCGCGGCGCCGACGCCTGGTACTATGACCCGCGCCTGCCCGAGGAATTGCAGATCGGCGACGAGCTCTATGGCAACGAGCCCGTGCCGGGGAAGAACTACTTCGACCGCGGCCATCTGGTGCGCCGGCTGGACCCGGTCTGGGGCGCGATTCGCGAAGCCAAGCAGGCGAACGACGACACCTTCCACTGGACCAATTGCTCGCCCCAATATTGGGGCTTCAATCAAGGCGCCGACCTCTGGCAGGGTCTCGAGAATTTCATTCTCTACAATACCGACGAGGAAGATATCCGCGCCAGCGTCTTCACCGGCCCCCTGTTCCGATCCGACGACGAAGAGCATCGCGGCGTGCTGATCCCGCAGTTCTTCTGGAAAATCGTCATTGTCGCCGACCGCAGGGGCACGCTCTACTCGAGCGCCTATATCGTCAGCCAGCAGGACTATGCTCTGAACATTCCTTTCGAGCAGCTGCCGGTAGGCCCGAACAGCTCGGAGCCCGGCCAGAACTTTCAGGTTCCGGTGACGAAAATCGAAGCGGAGACGGGACTGCGTTTCCCGGATGTGGTGAGAAGCGCCGACGTCTTCACCGGCCCGGTCGCCGGACGACGGCTGCGCACGCTGGCCGACGTGCAGCATCCGAGACGCTGACCGCGTCTCGGATGCTGCGGAGCATTCAAGGCGTCGAAGGCGCGGCGACCGCTGTCGACACATGCGCGGCGAGCGCGTCGCGCAGCGCCTGCTCCTTATTGTGATCGAGCGAGGTCTTGAGCACGATGCCGCCGGTGCCCTTCACTGCATCGAGCAGCTTGTCGGCCGTCAGCTTGCGGATCAGCACGAAGAGAGCGGCATTGCCGGGCTGAAGCGTCTCCGAGAGCTGCTTCATGAAAGCGTCGTTGATGCCGTAATCGGTGAGCGCGCCGCTGAGCGCGCCCGCGCCCGCGCCGATCGCCGCGCCGAGCAGCGGATTGAGGAAGATGAGCCCGATCAGCGCGCCCCAAAAGGTGCCGCTCACGGCGCCGGCCGCGGTGGTGTTGAGGAGCTGGTTCAGCTTCACATGGCCGCTCGGCTCCTTCACCGCGATGACGGCGTCGCTGATCTCGATCACATATTCCTTCTGCAGCTCGAACAGCTTCTGCCGAATGTCCTCGGCCTTGGCTTCGGTCGGATAGACGATGACAACGAGATCGGACATGAAAGCTCTCCTTTTGTCGGAAGACGCGCATCCTCATTGAAGCGCGTGAACGTGTCGTTGCGACGACCGCGCGAATGCGAGACGACGACGCGCGCTCCGCCGTCCCCGGCGAAACGCACGAATGCGAGCATCGTTTCCGCTTCTCTCTATCTAGGGAGCTAGGGCTGAATCGAAACCAGCCGGCGCCATGCTACAGGCAGGCGATCGATAATATCGTCGGCGATGAGGCCGGCGCCGAAGTCATCCGCCGCGGCGGCGTGCATCCACACCGCGCAGGAGGCTGCGGCGAAAGGCTCCATGCCTTGCGCCAGGAGGCCCGCGACAATGCCGGTGAGAACGTCGCCGGAGCCGGCGGTGGCGAGCCAAGGCGAAGCCTCCGCCAATATGGAGGCGCGCCCGTCCGGCGCGGCGACCACAGTGTCCGGCCCTTTGAAAATCACGGTGGCGCCGATATCGCGCGCGGCGTCGCGCGTGCGCTCCAGCTTGGAGATGGGCGCGCCGCTGATCGTGCGCTCCCAGCGCTGGCCGTGAAAGAGCCGCGCGAACTCGCCGCCATGCGGCGTCAGCACGACCGGACCCGGCGCAGCGCGAATCGCCTCGCGCAGACGATCCGGCGCGAGCGCGAAGCTGGTCAGCGCATCGGCGTCGAGCACCACGGCGCGGCGCTCCGACGATGGCGCGAGCGCAGTCTCGACCAGAGCGCAGCTCGCCTCGCCGACGCCGAGCCCCGGCCCCAGAGCGACGACATTCTTGCGTTTGTCCTCGAGCAGCGCCGAAAGCCCGGCAGGCCCGTCGGCGACGCGCAGCATCACCGCGGTCAGCGCTGGCGCGTTGACGGCGAAGGCCTCCTGCGGCGTCGCCAGAGTGACGAGCCCGGCGCCGCCGCGCAGCGCCGCCAGCGCAGAAAGCCGCGCCGCGCCCGTATGCGAGGCGCCGCCCGAGACCACCACCGCATGGCCGCGCGCATATTTATGGCCCTCGACGCTCGGCAGGCGCAGAGCGTCGCGCCAGGCGGCGGGCTCGTTGACGAAGGTCTGCGGCTGGATCGTCTCCAGCACATTCGACCTTATGCCGATATGGGCGCAGGAGATGGTCCCGCAGCGTAGCCGGCCCGGCAACAGCAGATGCCCGCATTTCAGCCGGAAGAAAGTGACCGTCGAATCGGCCTGCACGGCGACGCCGCGAATGGCGCCGCTGGTGCCGTCGACGCCGGACGGAATGTCGATGGCGATGATTTTCTGCTTGGTCTCCTCGCGCCAAGCGTTGAGGCGCAAGATCAGCTCCGCCGTCGGCCCGTCCAGATCACGCGCGAGACCCGTGCCGAACAAAGCGTCGATGACGAGATCGACGCCTTTGAAATCGCATGTGGCGGCGTCCTCGACACGGCCGTCCCAGCTCGCGGCGGCCAAGCGCGCGTCGCCATTGAGCGTGTCCGGCGGCGTGAGCGCTGCGACCCGCACCTTGAAGCGCTGGCTGCGCAATATGCGCGCGGCGACATAGCCGTCGCCGCCATTATTGCCCGGCCCGCACAGCACCAGCACGCGCCGCCCCGCCGTCTTCACCAGAAAGGCCGTGGCGGCCGCGGCTATGGCGGCGGCGGCCTTCTCCATCAGCGCCATGCCGGCGACGCCGCTCTCTATGGTGAGGCGGTCGGCGCGCGCCATTTGCGCTGTGGTCAAAAGTTCGGGCGGATAGGGTCCGAGCGGCATGGCGCGATGGTGGGCGAAACCGCCCCGCTCCGCAACGCCTTTTCCCCGCTACAGCCCAAACCCGCGCTTTTTTGACGCGTTTGCGCCAGCGGCGCGGCCGGGCGTCGCGCCTCGAGAGCGCGGCGCCGAATCGACGCCGCGCCGAATTGTGGCTCAGGGCGCGCCTTGAGGCTGCACGTCGAAATGCAGCATCATGCCCATGTCCTCATGCTCCACCAGATGGCAGTGATAGGGATAGACCCCCGTATAGCCGCGCGGGAAATGCACGAGCAGCTCGACCAGCTCGTTGGATTGGATCCGCACAGTGTCGTGACGGACGACACTATCGAAATCGAGCCGCCGCTCTATGCGCGCGACGACCGAGTTCTCGGAGGCGTCCTTGCGCAGGCGAAAACGCCGCAGCACGACGAAATTCACGAGATGCATATGGAACGGATGCATGTCGGGAAGGCCATCGGCGAGATGCTCCTGATCATTGCCGATATTGGCGACATACCAGCGCTCATAGCTGCCCTCGCGCGGACGGATGACGGCGCGCCCCGCCGCCGGATTATGCCGATAGAGATGCGCGTAGCGATAGATGGGCGGATAGCCGGCGGGATCGACATTGTCGGTGGCCAGCGGCCATAGCGGATCGGCATGGCGCGCCGCATGGGGCGGATTGGGATCGGCCGGCTCGAAGAAAAAGGCGCGCGAGACCTGATAGGCGACGCCCGCCGCGGGTTGGCCCTCCTCCCAAGGCGTCGCCAGCTTGGCGTCGAAGGGCACGGCGAAGGCGCTGGCGTCGCCGGCGGGCGTGGTGGAGGGCCGCAGCTCCCACATTTGCGTGTCGCGCCACGGCGCGCCGGTGATCGGATTGACCGGCTCGACATCGGCCTTGCCGGCGGTGTCGTTCATCAGCAGCACGAAGCGATTGCGCACCACGGGCGCATCGGCGTTGGCGCGCGTCAATGCGGGCTTGCTGGCGTCCCAGCGGAAGCTCTCGTCATCGGCGTAGCGCAACAAAATCTTGTCGAGCGTGACGCGATCGAGCGGCGACGCCGCAGCGGCGTGATGCGCCGCCGGCGCAGCAGCGCCCCCGGCCCCATGCGTATGCGCGGCGTCGACGATGCGGAACTCCATCACATTGGCGAGCGGCAGATCGGCATGCGGTCCGTCGCTCCTTTGCGTGAAGGCGATCGCCTTCAGCGCCTCCGGCGTTCCCGGCGCGAAGACGGAATTGGCGTCGTTCTGAAAGATCGGCTCCTGCTCCGGCTGAGCCGGGTCATAGCCGGCGATCGACAGATTGACGAGATGAAGAGAGCCGAGAACGTCATTGTCGATTTGCGTGAGATCGAGCAGGACGTCGAGACGCTCGCCCGGCGCCAGCAAGAGATAATCCAGCTCCTCGAGCTTCTCGCCGCGGCTGAACAGGCCGCCGTCATTGCCGATGGCGGTGAGAAGATCGCCATACCAGATCTTGCCGCCGATCTTGCCATCGGGATCGGCGAGCGTCAGCGCATAGCTGCGGGCGTTGGAGCCATTGAGGATGCGCAGGCGATAGATCTTGGGATTGACATGGGCGTGCGGCCACGGCCGGCCATTGACGAGGATTGTGTCGCCGAGAAATTCCGGCCGAATGAAAGAGCGCTTGCCGGTCGCCGGGTCCTTTTGCAGCGGCACGCCCTTCAAATAGCTCACCCCAGCGCCGTCGGCGTTCAGGCAGCGGTCCTGAATGACGAGCGGCAATTCCTGCGTCTCGTCGCCGATGAGATGGAACAGCTCAGCGTCCGAATTGTCGCGCACGAAATAGAGCCCCGCGAGGCCGGCGTGCACCTGCACCGCCGTATTGTCCATGCCATGATCGTGGAACCACAGCATGGCCGCGCGCTGGTCATTGGGATAGCAATAGGAGCGATAGGCCGGCATTCCATAGGGATTGCCCTCGAAGCTCGCCGGGCTCAGCGGCCAGCCGTCCGAATCTGGCCGCGCCTTGGCGCCGTGCAGATGGGCGACGACGCCGACCGGATAATTCATCGATTTATACTGGTCTATGTCCTCGGCGAGATCCATGGGCGGCGGATCGATCGGCGGCATAGCCAGCGAACGCGCGTCGCCGGGCTTTTCCGCCGGCATGGAGCCGATTCGGTTGATCCAGACCACCTCGAGCGGGCGCCCGCGCGTGACATTGACGATGGGGCCGAGATAATTCTCGAGGCTGACGGCGCGCTCCTGCGGCGAGCCCTGACGAATATAGCACCAGGCGTTGGGCGAAGCCGGCGCGGCGACCGCATCGGTAAATTTGACGCTGCGCGCCTCGACCGAAATGGCGATTTTCCCCCAGCCGCCGGTCTGGCCGGCGCCGATGACGTCGAGGGCGGCGAGCGGCAGGTGATTGTCGAATTTCATGAGCATGAAACGAAATCCTCGAGAGACAAAGAAATCGAACGCAAAACCGCGGACCGGGGAATGATCGCCTATATTATGGCGGACAATGTGGCGAGAATTGATCGCGCCGGCGAAGCTCGACGGATGTCCGACGCTCTGGATTGACGTTGGGCCGCGACTGCCGCAAGCTCCAATGCAATTTCGCGCTCGGTCTCGAATAGTCCCGACTATATCTCGATCGAATTTCGAGGAGATCGCTCCAATGGGAGATTTGACGCAGGATTTCTTCGCCGCTGTGCGCAGCGGCGTGCGTTGGAAGGACGCCTACGATCTCTGCAACGGCATGGACATGTTCGGCATGCTGCGCGCATTCGCTGGACTCGAGCCGCGCTACTTGCAGGAATTGCGCGCCCGCATGAACGAGTTCGACGTGTGGGGCGGTCCCAACATGCCGCGCATCCGTTTCGCCATGGACACGGTGCAGAAGCGCTCCCTGCCGACGCCGCCGCCCGGACTGCCCCAGGATCAGGTCCAGGCGGCGCGACTCTTTCTGGAATCGACGACCGCGCATCCGGTCGGCCCGGGCTCGCCCGCGCGAGCCGTGATCGAGAAATGGGCGAAACGCTTCACGACGGTCGGCATAGATCCCGGCGATCGATTTCTCTATCGCGGCGCGACCCCTTATCTCGCGTTGAAGCACAAGACTCAGGGCGGGATGACGCCGCTCGCGGACAAATGTCACGGGCCGGCGCTCGTCCGAGTGCATGGGCTGGCTGTTCATTGCACAGCGGGCGCGGCGGGACCCGACTGCTACACGGTGTCTCGTTATCGCTGCGTCGACACATGGAACAATAATGGCGCGAGCGCCCATTTCGCCATTTCCGGCAATGGCGACGTCGCGCAATTCATACCGACCAATTACATAGCCTGGGCGCAGGGTCCCGGCAACGACAATTGGATAAGCGTCGAAGTCGACAATGACGGACGCGCGCCGATGACGATCAATCAGCTCACCGCGACGAAACTGCTGTTTCAATGGGTGTGCAAGACATTCGCCACGCCGCGCACGGTGGCGACCGGCCATCTCGTGGGCGATCCGGGCTGGGACGACATCACGCGCGCGATCTGCGACGCTTCGGACGCTTCGGTCTCTATGTCACGCGCGGAAACGCTCGCTTCGCGCGGCCTCTCCTGTCATCGATGGCTGCAATTCGCAGGCGGCAAGCCCTGCCCCGGCAAAGGCATCCTCTCTCAGCTCGCGTCGATCGCCAAGCCCGGCGCCCTCTGCTGACGCGCCTCGACATTCACACCGAGGCGAGGCGGAACGGCGCGTGTGGCCGGCGCTATCGACCGGGCTGACGCCTCGCCCCTCGCGCCTCGGCCGCCGCCGTGCTACCTCCTCCCCATGCCCTCCCTCCCCCCGCAGGCGCGCGCGCTGCTCAAATCCGTGTTCGGCTATGAGGATTTCCGGCCCGGCCAGGCGGAGATCATCGCCGCCGTGCTGGCCGGCGAGCCCGTGCTCGCCATAATGCCCACGGGCAGCGGCAAATCCATGTGCTATCAGCTGCCCGCCCTCGTCGACGGCAAGCTCACCGTGGTCGTCTCGCCGCTCATCGCGCTGATGCGCGATCAGGTGCGGCAGATGCGCGCCTATGGCGTGCCGGCGGCGACGCTCAATTCCATGAACGACGCCGCCGAGAATGACGAGGCGCGCCGCGGCATTCGCTCCGGCGAATTGCGCCTCTTGTTCGTCTCGCCGGAGCGGCTGGTCATGCCCGGCCTCATCGCCGAGCTGCAGCGCGCCGGCGCAGCGCGCCTCGCTATCGACGAGGCGCATTGCGTCTCCGAATGGGGCCATGATTTCCGCCCGGAATATCGCGAGCTCGGCGCGACGGCGGCGACTCTCGGCGCGCAAGTCGTCGGCCTCACCGCCACCGCCGACAAGGCGACGCGCGCCGATATCGCCCAGCGCCTGTTCGCGACCAATCCGCACGTCTTTCTGCACAGCTTCGACCGGCCCAATCTGGCGCTCAATTTCGCCGCCAAGGACAGTCCGCGCCGCCAGCTGCAGCGCTTCCTGGACAAGCATCGCGGCGAGAGCGGCATCGTCTATTGCTCCTCGCGCGACGCGACGGAAAAGCTCGCCGCCTTCTTCGCCGAGCAGGGCCATGACACCATCGCCTATCACGCCGGGCTCGAGCAGACGCTGCGCAACCGCAATGGGGATCGCTTCCTGCAGGAGGACGGGATTATCGCCGTCGCGACCATCGCCTTCGGCATGGGCGTCAACAAGCCGGACGTGCGCTTCGTCGCCCATGCCGACATGCCGTCCAGCGTCGAATCCTATTATCAGGAGATCGGCCGCGCCGGTCGCGACGGATTGCCGGCCGACACGCTCACGCTCTACGGCCTCGACGATATGGCCTTCCGCCGCCGGCAGATCGATCAGAAAGAAGTGCCCGACGAGCGCAAGCGCATAGAGCATGATCGCTTCTCCGCGCTCGCCATGCTCTGTGAGACGCCCTCCTGCCGGCGCCAGACTCTGCTCGCCTATTTCGACGAGGAGAGCCCGCCCTGCGGACGCTGCGACGTCTGTCTCGGCCAAGTTCAGGTCTATGACGGCGCCATAGATGCGCAGAAAGCGCTGTCCGCCGCGATGCGAACGGGCCAGCGCTTCGGCGCCGGCTATCTCGCAGATATTCTCACTGGCGAGGCCAGCGAGGCGGTGCGTCGCAACGGCCATGACGGCATCAAGACCTTCGGCGTCGGCAAGGATCGCTCCAAGCAGGATTGGGGCGCGATCATTCGGCAATTATTCGCCGCGCGCGCTCTCGCGAGCACGGAGCATGGCGGCTTTCGCCTGACGCAAATGGGCGAGGATATTCTCTTCGGCCGCGCGCAGATTTCGCTGCGCCGCGATCCGCTGACAGCGAAGGCGCCGCGCGGCAAGCGCGGCGAGGCTCCGCGCGCGACGCCGCTGGACGAGCAGGAGGAGCGCGTGCTGGCGGCGCTGAAGAAAAAGCGCCTGGAGCTGGCGCGCGACGCCGGCCTGCCCGCCTATATGGTCTTCCCCGATCGCACTTTGATCGAGATGGCGTCGCGTCGTCCAGCGACGCTCGACGAGATGCGCCGCGTGCAAGGCGTCGGCGAGCACAAGCTCGCGCAATATGGCGACGCTTTCCTCGAGGCGCTGTCGGACGCGCTGCGCTGAGCCGGCCCTCTCGGCGACGGCGATATGCGCCGGGCTTCGTCCCGGCCGCCTGTTTCACATGACCTCCGGCAAATTTTCGCGACGCGCTGCGATGTTCCCGTGACATTTGCGCTTCGCCGAAAAGCGCGCGATCTTTTCGTTGCGGCGGAAACGAAACAGGAGGCCATTGATGAATCGCGCAATCTTCGTGTGGCTGCATCGCTGGGCGGGTCTCACGATGGCGGCTTTTCTGATCGTCGTCGGGCTGACCGGCAGCATGCTCGCTTTTCTTCCAGAGCTCGATCATTTCTTCGCGCCGGAAGTTCACCCCGGACGCCACGCCGGCGTCGAGCTCGAGCCAGCGACGCTGCTGCGCCGCGCCGAGGCGATCGCGCCGCAAGCGCGCGTGAACACCGTCTATCTCGGCGAGGAAGGCGTCGCGCAGATCGGCGTCGACGCCCGCCCCGGCGAGCCGCCGCTCTCTTTCGACAGTCTCTCGCTCGATCGCGTCACCGGAGAGGAGCTCGGCGACCGCTTCAAATGGAACGGCCTGCCGACGTCGCGCGCCGGCATAATGCCCTTCGTCTACAGCCTGCATTACGAGCTGGCGATGGGCCGCGTGGGCGCATGGATTCTCGGCATTGTCGCGCTCGTCTGGACGATCGATTGCTTCGTCGCCTTCTATCTCACCCTGCCGCCGCCGAGCCGCGCCAATGCGCGCTCCTATCTCGCACGCTGGAAGCCCGCCTGGCTCGTGAAGACCCGCAGCTCCGCCTATCGCCTCAATTTCGATCTGCATCGCGCCGGCGGCTTGTGGATGTGGGGCGCTCTGCTGATCTTCGCCTGGTCCAGCGTCTATATGGATCTCAATAGCGTCTACATGCGCGTGACGAGCTTGTTCTTCCATTATGAGCAGCCGATCTGGGCCGCGACGCCCGACGTCGCTCCGCCCGCAGACAAGACGCCGCTCGGCTGGGAAATCGCGCAGACGACAGGCGCCCGGCTGATGAACGAACGCGCCGCCGCCGATGGCTTTTCCGTCGGGCCGGTGACGGCCTTCTATCTGTTGCGCGAGAAAGGCGTGTTCGAATATCGCGCGCATTCGTCTCGCGACGTCGGCGACAGGCATGGCGCCACCTCCGTCTTCTTCGACGCCTATACGGGCGAGCTGCGCCGCCTCGATCTGCCGACCGGCCAGCACTCCGGCAATACGATCACCGCTTGGCTCGTCGCTCTGCATATGGCGAGCGTGTTCGGCCTTCCCTATCGCATCTTCGTCTGCGCGCTCGGCCTCGTCATCGCCATGCTGTCCGTCACCGGCGTCTATATTTGGTGGAAGAAGCGCGCGGCGCGCAAAGCGCATTCGGCCGCGCATGCATTTTCAGAAATGTCTCGCGAAAGTAACACGACAGGTTGGTGAAAGATTCGTCGATGAATTTGGTCGTTCGATTGCAGTCGAAAGCGAGTGCGTTATAAGAGAGCGGCATGCTGCGCCGGGGTGAGTTTTGCTCTGTTCAGCAGCGCGTTTCGCCGTGAGGTTCATGTGAGGTTTCATCCTGACGCATATTCTCGGGCGACGCACGCAGAGCGTCGCCCGACGAGCGTAGATCCCTTGTTTTTGCTTGATCGGAGCGAGAGGCGAGACACGCTGTCCAGCGTGCTTTCTTCCTATCGTCTGCGTCGAAGCCTACGCGACATAGCGATGATCTCTGTCTTCGCTCTGCCCGCGCCCGCTCTTTGCGAGGAGGCGACGGAGGAAGCGAGCGTCGGCGTCGCGCAAATGCGACCGGGAGAAAAAAAGGAGAAGGACGACGCTCCGAAGGCGAAGAGTCTCGGCAAGGATGTCGCCGGCGTCTTCGTCAATGCGTCGGTCGCCGATTCCGGCTATTCGCCGGGCTTCGTGATGCGCGGCTTTCCCGGCGGGCTCACCCTGTTCGACGGCGCCGCGCATGGCTTCAGCGCGCAGGACGTCAATCTCTCGACCATCGATCACGTCGAATTCTATAAAGGCCCCTCCGCCATGCTGTTCGGCAAGGCGCTCGGCGGCTATGGCGGCTCGGCGAATTACATTCGCAAGGCGCCGACGACGGACACTTTCGCGCGAGGAACGGCGACGATCGGCGCATATGACGTCTATCGCACGACCTTCGACGTGAATACGCCGCTGAACGACGCCAACACGCTGCTGTTTCGCATGACGGGCTTCGCGCAGAGCGCCGGCAGCTTCGTGGATTATGTGCGCTCGCGCGGCTTTCTCATCGCGCCGTCGGCGGCGCTCATCCTCGACAATGGCGACAAGGCGACATTGCGCGCGGAATATCACGCCGCGCGTTTCGTCTATCGCGACGGCGTCCCCGCCGCGCCGATCTTTCTGCACGCGCCGCGCTCCTTCTACGCCGGCGCGCCGGTCTATGAGCACGAAAATCCGAATTCGGCGGATTTCACCTTCACCTATGAGCACGCCTTCGACTCCGATTGGTCGCTCACATCGGTCGTCGATTATTCGCTGAACGGCAGCACATACGGCTGGTTTCTCGGTTGGGGCTATGACGGCCTCCATTCGGTGACGCTCGGGCGCCCGGTGCAAACGCATCAGGCGTCGCGAAATTTCGATGCGCAATTGCGGCTGAACGGACGCTTCACGACGGGCGATGTCGGGCACAGCGTCTTTCTCGGCCTCGAGCATTGGGATTATTTCTACGGCCATGACGAAAAATTCGCGCGCGATCCGCTGCCGGACATCGACATAGGCGCGCCCGCCTATCCGCTCGGCGTCGATTATTCCGGCGCGCAATGGGCCAATGGCGCAGCGCGCGCATGGAGCCGCTCCGTCTATGCGCAGGATCTCGTCGATCTCTCGCCGCAATGGCGCATTCTGCTCGGCGGCCGCTATGATCTCCTGGCGCAACGCGAGACCGTCTTCGATCCGTTCGGCGCGCTCTCTGGAACCTCCTCCTCCACGCTGGGCAAAGGAACGCGCGGCTATTTCAGCCCGCGCGGCGGCCTATTGTTTCGGCCAGACGAAAAAACGCATTTCTTCGTCGCATACGGCCGCTCGCTCATTCCCAACATATCCGTGCGCGTGAGAGGCGGCGATGCGCCGCCGCCGCAGCAGGACACGCAATATGAGATCGGCTTCGAGCGGCGCTTTCCCGAATATAAAGCGCGTTTCGAAGTCGGCCTGTTCGATGTGACGCGCGATCATGTCGCCATCACCGATCCGGCCGCTCCCAGCGGATTTTACGCCCTCGTCACCGGACGGCAGCACAGCCATGGCGTGGAATTCAACCTCTCGGGCGAAATTCTCCCCGGCCTTCAGGCGAGCGGCGCGGCCACCTTTCTGCACGCCGTCGTCGCCAAGGACTCCAATGTCCCCTCGCAAGCGGGCAGCGATCTCCTCGGCGCGCCGCGCCGCGTCTTCAGCGTCAGCCTCGACTACAAGCCGGAATGGGATGCGCTGCGCGGATTGGAGCTGGGCGTGAGCTATTATTACGCCAGCGCGGCGGAGGCGACGCTGCCCAATGTCTATGGCTTCACCCTCGCGCCGCAGCAGATGCTCGGCGCCTCGCTCGGCTATCGTTTCGACGAGCATTGGAAGCTCGATGTGAGCGCCAGCAATCTCACCGATCGGCCGAATTTCACATCCAGCGGCGCGCTCTATCGCGGCGAGCCGCGCTCTATTTCGGCGACATTGTCGTTCAAATATTGAACGCTCACCCGCGCAGCGTCGCGCCGATCAGCACGAGGCAAGGCCCTTCGAGCGTCTCCTGCGCGACGCGCTGCGGCAGATCGCCGATCGTGCCGGCGATGATGCGCTGCTGCGGCGTGCTGGCGCGCTCGATGAGAAAGGCCGGCGTCCCAGGGTCCATGCCTTCCTCGAGCAGGCGCTTCGACAGAGCGGGAAGCGTGCGATTGCCCATATAGACCGCTGTCGTGGCGCGGCGGTCGGCGAGCGCGCGCCAATCTATGTCCTCGGGGAATTTGCCGTCGCTCGTATGCGCGGTGACGAATTGCACGCGGCGCGCCGTGTCGCGATTGGTGAGCGAGACTTCGAGCGCCGCCGCCGCGGCCAGCGCCGCCGTCACGCCGGGCACGATCTCCGCCTCGAGGCCGGCGGCGCGAATGGCGTGGATCTCCTCATTGGCGCGGCCGAAGATCATCGGATCGCCGCCCTTGAGGCGCACGACATTCTTACCTTCCTTGGCGAGCTTCACCAAGAGAGCGGTGATCTCCTCCTGCTTCACCGAAGGCGCGTAGCCGCGCTTGCCGACATTGATGCGCACCGCCTCGCGCCGCGCGAGATCGAGCACGGCGGCGGGCACCAGATCGTCGAAGAGAACGACATCGGCGCCGACGAGCGCGCGCAATCCTTTCAGCGTCAGCAGCTCCGGGTCGCCCGGCCCGGCGCCGACCAGAGTGACGCGGCCGCGCGTGGACGCTTCATCGGCGCGGCGCGTCTCCTCGAGCAGCGCGTCGAGGTCGCTGTCCTGCGGCGCATGCTCGACGCGCGCAAAGGCTTCGCGGGTGAATCGGCGCCAGAAATCACGGCGCGCGAAAAAATCGAGGCCCGAGGCCATCACGCGCGGACGCCAGGCGCGCGCCGCTCTGGTCCAGGCGGAGAAGCTCGACGGAATCAGCGTCTCGACGCGGGCGCGCACGGCTTGGGCGAAAGCCGGCGCCGCGCCGCTGGTGGAGACGCCGATGACGAGCGGAGAGCGATTGACGATGGCGCCCATCAGAAAATCGCTGAGCGCCGGCCGATCGGTGAGATTGACGGGAACGCCCTGCGCTTTCGCGGCGTCGCGAAAGGCCCGCGCCTCGGCGTCGTCCTCGATGACGGCGAGCGCCATGGCCGCGCCGGCGAGATCTTCCGCGCGCCAGCCGCGCTCATGCAGCGTGAGGCGCGCGCGCGCCGCGGCGACGGCCTGCAGGCGCGGCGATGGAGACGCTGCGAAGACATCGACCAAGGCCCCCGCCGCGGCGGCGAGGTCCGCCTTCCAGGCCGCGCCATCCGAGCCGCCGGCGACGACCACGCGCCGCCCCTCCAGCGCGTAGAACACCGGCAGGGTCGCGAGCTCCTGCATCAGCTCGGCTGGGACTTCGTCTGGCTTGCGCGTCAACTCGGCTCTCTCTCCATACGGTCACGAGGGGATTTAGCCCCTATCCGGCAAAAGAAAAAGCGGCCCGCGAGGGCCGCTTTCGCCAACCGAACGAAAGGTTCGGATTACTTCTTCTTGCCGTCGGCGCCGAACTGGCTGAGATAGGCCCAGACATTGTCCTGGTCCGCCTCGGACGGCAGGCCCGGGAACACCATCTTGGTGCCGGCGACCTTGGCCTTCGGATTCTTGACGAACTCCTTGAAGACGGCCTCGTCCCAGGTGATGCCGGCGCCCTTCAGCGCGTCGGAATAGGTGTAGCCCTCGACCGAGGCGGCCTTGCGGCCGTTGATGCCGTTGAGCTCGGGAGCCACGGCGTTCTTCGCCGTCTCGCCGACCTGATGGCAGGCCTTGCACTTGTTGAAGACCTTCTCGCCCGCCGCGGGATCGCCGGCGGCGATCGCCTGGCCGGCCATGGCGGTGAAAACGACGCCCGCAGCGAGCGCCAGTCTGGTCACAGATTTCATCCTCGTTCCTTTCCTCGAAGCGTCGTCCCCTGGGAACCGACTATCTTGGTTTTGCCGGCCCGGGCGTGACGCCAGCGCCGATCGTTCATCCCGCGGCCGGGAAACTATATCGGAGCGCTATTGGTGACAATATGCTCGCCCGCCTGAACGGGGCCTGAAATGTCGTTAGGTAACGCGGCGCAGCGTCAGATTGATGCGTCCGCCCTCGGCGAACAGCGGCGACGCGAGCTTGGGAGCGAGCTCCGGCAGCAAGCGATCGACGCCATGAAAGCGCAGCCGCGCCGGGCCGCCCAGCGTCAGCACGTCGCCCGACGACAGAACGAAGCCGCGCGACGAATCGGAGCGCTTCACGCCGCCGAGGCGAAACCGGCAATCGGCGCCGAGAGAAATGGAGAGAATCGGCGCCGAAAAATCAGCTTCGTCGCGATCCTGATGCGCGCCCATCTTCGCTTCGCGCCCATAGTAATTCACCAGGCAGGCCTGCGGCGGCTGCGGATGCTCGGCCAGCGCCGCCCAGGCGTCGAGCAGCATTTGCGGCATGGGCGGCCAGGGCTCGCCGGTTTCGGGATGGCGCGCCTCATAACGATAGCCGCGCGCCTGATCGCTGAGCCAGCCGAGCGGGCCGCAATTGGTCATGCGCACGGAGAAGGGCTGTCCGGTGCGCGGCATGGTCGGCGTGAACAGAGGCGCGCGAGCGACGATCCGCTCCAGCTCGTGCAGCAGAGTGAGCTGCGCCGCCTCGTCGAAATAGCCGCGATAGAGGCAAACGCCCGGCTCCATCTCGGACATGATCGCTCCATCCGGCGCGGAGCGGCCGCGCATCACCGGTCGAGCACTTCCTTGGTCGCGACGGTCGAATCGGAATTGAGCCGGTAGACGATCGGCATGCCGGTGGCGATCTCGAGCGAGGACACCGATTCGGGCGTCAGCCGGTCGAGCACCATAGCCAGAGCGCGCAGCGAATTGCCATGGGCGGCGACCAGCACACGCTCGCCCCGCAGGGCGCGCGGCAGGATCTCCTGGCAATAGAAGGGCAGCACACGCGCCACCGTATCCTTCAGGCTCTCGCCGCCGGGCGGCGCGACGTCATAGGAGCGCCGCCACAGCCGCACCTGCTCCTCACCCCATTGCTGGCGCGCCTCGTCCTTGTTGAGGCCGGAGAGGTCGCCGTAATGCCGCTCATTGAGCGCGCGGCTGCGGATGACGGGCACATCTCTCTGCCCGAGCTCATGAAAGGTGAGATCGAGCGTGTGCTGAGCGCGCAGCAACAGCGAGGTGAAGCCGATGTTGAAGCGAAGATCGATGCGCTTCAGCTCCCGACCGGCTCGCCGCGCCTCTTCTATGCCCTTGGGCGTCAGATCGGGATTCTTCCAGCCCGTGAAGAGATTTTTGGCGTTCCACTCGCTTTCGCCATGGCGGAGGAGGACGAGTATACGGTCCATGCGGGCTATGTCCCTCGAATCGAACGATGCGGCGCGCGATCAGGCGCCGGCGAGGCCGAGCACATCGGCCATAGAATAGAGGCCGGCCGGCCGGCCTCGCGTCCAAACTGCAGCGGCGATCGCGCCGCGCGCGAAAATGCCGCGATCCTCGGCGCGATGCGCGAGCTCTATGCGCTCCCCCGCCCCGGCGAAAATAACCGAATGCTCGCCGACCACCGTGCCGCCGCGCAGCGAGGCGAAGCCTATGTCGCCCTCCCGGCGCGCGCCGG
>NZ_LUUM01000200.1:0-1302 GCF_001644125.1 Methylosinus sp. R-45379 | reverse complement strand
CGGCGCGCCCTCGCCATCCTCGGCCAGAGCAATGCTTCCGCCATGCGCTTGGAGCATGGCGCGCACGATGGCGAGACCCATGCCAGTGCCGCCGCTGTCGCGCCGCGTCGTGAAGAAACTGTCGAAGACCTTGTCGCGGTTGGCGCGCGAAATGCCCGAACCGTTGTCCCGAACCGCGATACGCAGGTCCTCGCCCTGCACCGCGGCCGCGATCGTCAATTGCGTAGCGCCATGGCGCGCGGCATTGTCGGCGAGATGCGAGATGATGATGCGCGCGCTTTCCGCCGAAATCCGGATCGCGCGGTCGAGATCGCCATTCGCCTCTATGCCCAGAGTTTCGAAGCCCGATCGTAAATCGACGACGGCGTCGGCCGCCGTCGTCGATCCCGAGGTCGGCGTGGCTTCCGCCCGGGCGAGCTCGCGCAGCCTCTGCACCACCGCCGTCAATCGGCCCGCATCCGAGATGATATTGTCGAGAAAGCGGCGCCGATCCTCTGTGCTCATCCTTTGGGCGGATGGATCGAGATCGTCGCGCAGCAGCTCCGCCGCGCCCTGTATCGACGTCAATGGCGATTTCAGCTCGTGCGAAACATGGGCGGCGAAGGTCGCGATGAAGTCCGACCGATTTTGGAGATTGGCGGCCATGTCGAGAAAGCTCTGCGACAATTGCGCAATTTCCATCGCTCCGTGATGGGCGAGCGGCCACAGCGCGCTACGATCGCCGCGACCGATGGCTGCTGTTCGGCGCATGAGCTCGCGCATCGGCCGCGTGATCGTACGCTGGAACACGAAGCCGATCAGCAGAGCGAGACCCGCAATGGTCAGACCCGCGAGCGCCACCTTGCCGCGCTCGTCGTAGAAATTCTTGAAAATATTACTCGGCGTGCGCGAGGCGTAGACGACGCCGGCGACGCGGCCGCGCAGGACGATAGGCATGGCGGTGAAGACGCGCACGGCCGTCCCGCGGCTCCAGGAATAGAGCGGCGGCGGCTCGTGCTTCGAAATCCGCGAGCGCATGACGCTGCGAAACCGCCCCTCGAGGGCCTCGGCGACCTCCTCGACATGCGCGAGCGATAGGCCGATCTCCTCGCGGCCGGCGATCACGACGCCTTTGGGATCGAGCAGTCGAAAGCCGGCCAGCGTGACCTGCTGGATTTCGACGAGGTCGGGCGCGAGGCGCGCGCCGAGCGCGACGAAGCTCGGATCGGCCAGCGCTGCGGCGGGCCGCGCCTCGGGTCTTCGTCCCAGCATGTCGTCAGTGGTCAGATCGAGCGTCGGCAGGATCGGCGCATAGGGCTCCGC
>NZ_LUUM01000199.1:0-1666 GCF_001644125.1 Methylosinus sp. R-45379 | reverse complement strand
GGTGTCGGAAAGTCCTCCATGGTGAAACTCATCGAGGATGAGCTTCGAGCAGCGAAGGAGGAAAAGCTTTTATTCTTGAACTTTAATGCGTGGCTCTACCAAGGGCATGACGACGCCAAGGCGGCGTTGATGGAGGAAATCAGTCGCGCTCTGATAAAGCGAGCCGAAAGCGACAAAACGATACTTCAGAAAGCCAAAGAATTCTTTGCTCGGATCAATCTGTTCCGCCTTGCCCGAATCGGGAGCGAAATGACGGCCACCGCCGTCACGGGCGTGCCTGTCGGCGCATTCACGAAGGGACTTGAAAGCCTATACGAACACCTGAACGACGGAGAAATTACCGCCGACGATGTAAAAGAGGCGCAAAGCTTCGCCCATGAACATGGGAAGGAAGCGAAGGAATTGCTCGGCCCCAAGGCCAAGCTTCAGACGCCCCCTCAGATGATACACGCGCTGAGGAAATACCTCGAGGACTTGCTCACAGAGCTCGACGTCACGCTTGTCGTCTTCGTCGACGACCTGGATCGATGCCTCCCGCCGACGGTGATCGGAACATTGGAAGCGATGCGCTTGTTCCTGTTCATGGACAGGACGGCCTTCGTCATCGCCGCGGACGACGACATGATCAAGGAGGCGGTACGCATCCATTTCAAGGGCGTGAGCTTGGACGATAATCTGGTCGTCAGCTACTTCGACAAGCTCATACAGGTTCCGCTCCGCGTTCCGCCGCTGGGCGTCAACGAGGCGCGCGCCTATCTCATGCTGCTCTTCGTGCAGAACAGCACTCTGGCGCCGGAAATCAAAGAATCGGTTCGCGTAGCCGTCAACCAACGACTTGCCGAAAGCTGGAAAGGCCAGTCCGTCACCGCCGAGTATGTAGTCGGACTCATTTCGGACTGCCCGGCAAATCTCAGGGTCGAGCTTGCCGTCGCCGAACGTCTGTCCAAGCAGATGGCGACGTCGCGTCGGATCAGCGGCAATCCGCGTCTCATGAAACGGTTCTTGAACACCTTGTCGGTGCGAAAGAAGCTCGCGGAGGTGCAGAGCATTCCCGTGGATGATGGCGTCCTTGCGAAGATTCTGCTGTTCGAACGTTGCGCGTCGCCCGCGTCCTTCAAATTTCTCGTGGAAGCCGTGAATACGGGCACCGAGGGACGCCCCGCTCGAATCGGCGTGGCGGAACGCGCCGTGCGGGGCGGCGAAGACTTGCCGGCCGAGGGATTCGACGCATGGCAGTCCGACAAGGCGTTCGTATCGGACTGGCTGAAGCTCGATCCTCCGCTCGAGAACGTCGATCTGCGCGGGGCGTTGCATGTCGGTCGCGAAAGCCTGCCGATTCTGTCGATCGATGACCGCGTCTCACAGGATGCTCGATCGATCACGGAGGAGTTGCTCGCCCTCCGACTGGAAGGAACGGAAGACCTGAAAGGGCGCTTCGGTCGGCTGCAAGCCGAGGATCGCGCCTTCGTCATGGAAAAGCTACTCGGCAAGGCCAGAAGCGAATTGGATTGGGGCACCGGCGACGGCCTCTATGGACTGTCGCTCGTCGCGGGCGCCGACTCCGAACTGGCGAAGCAGCTTGTCGACTTCCTCGCCGATCTGTCGCCGCAGTCCCTAAAGCCGCCCTTGATCCTGCGGGTCCGTTCGCGGCCATGGGGTAGCGAAC
>NZ_LUUM01000198.1:0-1397 GCF_001644125.1 Methylosinus sp. R-45379 | reverse complement strand
CCGATAAGCCCGCCGCTCCGAAATCTCGGTCCGATCAGATTGTCTTCGCCGATCGCGTCTGCCCGAACGCCTCGGCTGCGTGCGCCAGTGTCTGCGTAACCAGAGTCTCTAAACCAATACCTGAACATGCACACGACGCGAGGGCGATTATGCACGACCTGAAGAATCCTGACAACGGCATTCCTGATGGATGGCCGGAAGAAGTCACAATTTCCGTCTCGGCTGAAGGCAATAAGGGCACGACTGAGCGCTACGTTCGCGCGACGCTCTCGGCCGAAGCGTTCATCCAGCTCTTGACCGAACATCGCGTCGGCCATAAAGACGAATTGGGATGGGCTCCATATGATTTCGAAAAAGATCATCGCACAAGCCTGAACAGCATCGGGGCCGATGTTGCAGTTCTCGACATCGACGACGGCACATCGCTTGACGACATCGAAACCGCCTTAGAAGACGCCGGAATTGCCGCTGTCGTCGCATCGACATTCTCGCATTTGTCCGAGGAAACGCTCTTCGCAAAGGGGAAATATGCAGCGTGGCGTAAGGCCAATCCCAAAGCTGCGGATGAAGGCTTTATGCGTGACCATCGGAAAGGATATGCCGACGCCGTTTGGCGCGGCTCGAAGGTCATGCTCGGAGACGACGGAAAGCCGATCATCAAGAAAGTGAAGAGGCGCGACAAGATCGTCGAAGATATCACGGTCAGACATGCGCCGTGCGAGAAATATCGAATTGTCGTGCCGCTCGCGAGGCCCTTCCTCTCGAAGGATCACGCCGACCCTGACGCGGCATGGGAGACGATCGTCCTCGGTCTCGCCGGCCGGCTGAAGCTCAAGACCGATCCAAATACGCTCGATCGCGGGCGCTTGTTCTTCGGCCCTCGGCACCCTGCCGGCGTCCGGTCCGCGTATCGCATCGTCCCGGGCAAGCCCTTCGACGCGGAGCGGGCGCTGGCGCGGGCCGCCATTAGGGAGGATAGCCGCGCCGGCGATAGAGCGCGCCACGGGGCTCCACTGGCCCGCCAATCCGGCTCTGCGGTCAAGCTCTTCCGAGGCAACATCGAAGCGCTATGCAGCGCGGTTATGGCCGTTCCCCACGATGACAATATCGACATGTGGGATTGGCTCGCGATGATCTTCGCCATTTGTGAGGAGACGGACGGTTCGGAGGACGGCAACGAACTCGCACACGAATGGTCGAAGACTTGGATCGGCGGATACGACTATGACGAGACCGAACGAGTCTGGCGACGCGCCGTGCGGAATCTCGAAAAGGATATGAAGAAGGCGGCCGGCGGGACCATTCGTCAATTCATCAAGTGGTATGCGCCCGATTGGAAAATGCCCATTGGCTTCGAGTGGGGCGACGGGCCGAAGATTGTCTTCGAAGACGAGCGC
>NZ_LUUM01000197.1:0-1489 GCF_001644125.1 Methylosinus sp. R-45379 | reverse complement strand
TTTTGTTATTATCCTCTGCCGATCGAGATACCTTTTTGCTCGGCGCGAAGTCTCACATAGCCGCGCATGATGTTTTCTCGAAAACTGAACCACCCGGCACCGTGACCGACAAGAATGCATCCGTGACCGTCGTTGCGGAGCGTGAGTAACCTTTGATTGAATGTCTCCCTTGGTAGGGCATAGCGTCCTGTCCGCCTCAGCATGATTTTTGAATACGATGCGTCATAAATTTCCTGAAGCTGCCGCATATCCGAATTCGTGTCAGCTAGAGCCCACAAGGCTTCTTCATAGTCGTCGGTATTTTTTGTCTTCTGGGTGGCCTTCTGATATTGGCCGCGTAGCACGGCGTCGCTTCTTTCCAAAGCACCAGTTATGCCGGCTCGAAAATGTTCCTGCTTTGCCACTTTCACATCTTCAGGGTCATCAAATATATTCCAGAAAAGTGTATCACCAATCAAATGGACGAAATGCGGAAAACCGTCGCTGATTTGACCAATGCGAATTAACATTTCTCTGTCAATCGACACGTCGACTTTTTCAGCAACAGTCGTGACGATCTGCCAGAGAAAATCATGATGGAGTTTTTCAAGACGGATCGTTTCCAAAATTCGGCCGGCGGATGGATGAGAGTTCAAAAGGTCATGGATATCAGATGCGATACCGCAAAAAATGAAACGAACGTCCCTATCTATGGTCGGAATATTTTTTATAAATTCGGCGAATAGCTCGCGCTCTCCTTTCGACTCAATCCGCTCCATTTCGTCAATGACGATAATGACCTGTCCTTGGCGCTTTCGGGCTACGTAGCGGATCACATCCAAGGCTTCATCGATAGTCTTCGGCACAGGGATCACTACGTCACCCCCTGCTCCTGTCGAGACGCCTCCACCAAAACCAACAATGTTTAAACTGAAACTTCGACCCGTCGTCGGTCGCTCAATGCGTTCTCTAATATCAATTGTTTGGGTGCCGATCGCATGAATGGCTGCGGCAAACGTCGTATTCTTTCCGCACGGCACATATATAGGCGCAGATTGGCTGGCGGCGTAAAGGTGCGCGGCGGTCACAGCCAAGCTGGTCTTTCCCACGCCACGATCACCGCAGATGAAAATTTGACGGCCGGGAGAGTTCAACGCTCTGTCGATTAGCCTCATGTTCTTCTCACGGCCAAAGAGGCGTTCAGGTGTTCGAATCTCTTCCGATGGCGTGAAATTTTCCCTGATTATCGTCCTGAATTCATTCTCCGAAACGCTGGAGATAGACATCTTGGACCGCTCCCGTGAAGCCGATTCGATCCATGACTATACCCCACAACACACCGGGCGGCGCACCTATCCGTTCGTCGTTTGTTTGTCGCCACACCACAATTTGAAGTCGACATAGACTTTTTTCACAATAGGTGGTGACTGCGCCACGATTCAGGATCGGGGCGCAGTTTCATCACATTTCACGCCGGACGGCGGCTCCACGACAGGCGCTCCGGCGCGAC
>NZ_LUUM01000196.1:0-1153 GCF_001644125.1 Methylosinus sp. R-45379 | reverse complement strand
AGCGCGAAGACGTCGCGCGTGAGATCGCCGGCGACACCCGCCTTGCCGCCTACCTGGTCGCTCAGCCTGGCGCGGCCTTGCCGGCGGCGGCAGAGCTGCGCACCCTCCTCGCCGTGCGACTGCCCGACTACATGCTCCCGGCCGCCTTTGTCGCGCTCGACGCACTGCCGCTCACCCCGAACGGCAAGCTCGACCGCAAACTGCTGCCGATGCCTGAGCGGACGCTGCAGGGCACGACGGCACCTCTGACCAATACCGAGCGCCGCCTTGCAGAAATTTGGAGGAACATCCTTGGGCTCGAGGAGATCCAAAAAACCGCGGATTTCTTCGAACTCGGCGGTCATTCCCTGCTCGCGTTGCGCCTCCTCGCCATCGTCGAGGCAGAGTTCGGCCGCCGCATCGACCTGGCGGCGTTGTTTAAGTCGCCCACCATCGAAAATTTCGCGCTTGTGATGGACCGCGGTGACGAGCGTCAGTTCGACTTCCGCCAGGTAGTGAGGCAGTATCCCGATAGCACGCAGCCGCAGATCTTCGGGATCAACAATACAGGCGCCTATTACTTCCTCGGCAAACTACTCGGCCCGGAACTGCCGCTGACCGCGCTGCAGCTCCTCGACCCCTCCTGGCCGCGGGACCGCAAGCCGGAGAGCATCGAGCAGATCGCGGCGGAATACGTGCAACTGATCCGGCGACTCCAGCCAAGTGGTCCGTACAGGCTGCTGGGCTGGTGCATAGGCGGCACCCTGGCCTTTGAGGTGGCGCATCAGCTTGTGGCGGCAAATGAGGAAGTGTCGTTCCTGGCCGTCATTGAGACTTTGGCGCCGAACCATCGCAAGCAATTGGGGTTGGTGCGTTGGGTAATCGCCAAGGTGGCCTTCTACGTGAATTACTACTGCGTGCCCGTGCTGACGCGCTTGCCGCTGATTTTTGCCGACTGGGCGAAGGTCGTCGCGAGAGAGAAGCAGCTGACGACGTTCTTTGCCGAACATCAGACGGTTGCGCGTTTCATTTGTCGTTTCCGCCGTTCCTCGGCCGAAGCGACCCCGCAAACAGTCGTGCCGCCGCACGAACTCCGACCCGCGGACTACGATCGTTGGTTGCGCGGTTATCTGTCCGAGGCAGCGAAGAATTTCGAGCCAAAACCGTTCCCAGG
>NZ_LUUM01000195.1:0-1332 GCF_001644125.1 Methylosinus sp. R-45379 | reverse complement strand
AGAAAAAGAAGCGGCCGGTCACTTGGGGGCCGACAAAAAGGAATTGCAGGCTTTGAACGAGCTTGCCGAACAAATCACGGCAATCAAGTCTCGTGTTGAATCCGAGAAGGCCACGATCAGCGAAAGATATGGGTTCCTCGGGTTTGATCTCGATGCTGCCTTAAAAGTCACGGTTGATCTTAGCGCTATCTTGGAGAGGACCGCCGACATCACTGCCGCGATCACAGCGCTTGAAAAGGACGGAAAGATCGCGTTTTCAGCAGAGACCGACCTTTCGACTTTAATTAGCATCCCCGACCTCCGCACAGCGCGGCAGTCGGTTGCCGCTGGTATCGCCAGTCTGAGGGAGGCACTGTCGGCCCCCCAGCAACGATATCAAAAATACATACAGGCCATCCGGGAAATCGATCAGAAGATCGCCGATATTTCGGGCGACAAGGACGCACCAACAGCGGGAACTGTCGCTGATTTCGAAGCGCGGATTAAGAGGATTGATGAACAATTGGCGGCGGAACTGAAAAAGGCTTATTCGGACCGAAATGAGCTGTCCGCGTCAATATTTGAGTGCAAAAAGAAAATTAAGATCTTCTACGAGGGTCTAAAGAGCAGGGTCGAGAGCAGATTGGCAACAGTTAGTACAGGAGATTTCAAGGTTTCAGTTGATGCCTCCTTCGTGCCATCGCCCAAGTTTGGTACCAATTTTTTCGATCATCTCAATCAAAACGTCATGGGTCCTTTTCGCGGTGTCGCAGAGGGCGATTCCGAACTTCGTCGAAGGCTTTCAGGAGTGGATTGGAATTCATTACCCAGCATTCTGGAGTTTGTCGATGGCGCTATCGGCGCAATGAAGACGCATGATATTAATCGACAGGCGAAAGACATTAAAGAATTCTACAACTTCCTTTATTCACTTGAATATTTCGAGGCTCGCTATGAGCTGCGACTAGGAGGAAAGGATCTCAACCAGCTTTCGCCTGGAGAAAAAGGTCTGCTCTTACTCGTATTTTACCTCCACCTCGATATGGACAATACACCACTCGTTATTGATCAACCGGAGGACAATCTCGACAACGACAGTATCTTCGCCGTGCTCGCGAAATGTATCCGGGAGGCGAAGAAGTCCAGGCAGGTCATTCTCGTAACCCATAACCCCAATCTTGCGGTGGGTGCTGACGCGGAGCAAATCGTTTACGTGCGCCTCGACAAGGTAAAAGGATACCACTTCAGCTACGAAGGCGGTTCGATTGAAAATCCCAGCACGAACGGACACGTCGTCAAGGTTCTTGAAGGGTCGCGGCCTGCGTTTATTCAACGGAGGCTGAAGTACCAAAT
>NZ_LUUM01000194.1:0-1179 GCF_001644125.1 Methylosinus sp. R-45379 | reverse complement strand
GGGGATCGAAAGGCTGAGCCAGAAGTTGTTCGTCGCCGCATGAGCCCGCGCCAGGATGCCGTACATGGGGTCGTCGGAATAGGCGGAGAACAGCATGCAGTCGACGCCCTGCTTTGCATAGTCGAGGAACAATTCCGGGAATTGCACCTCGATGCAGAGCGCAAGGCCGAAGCGCACGCCGTCGACATCGAAGACGAAGGACTCGACGCCGGGCGCGTACCAGTTGCTCAGCTCCGTGTGGGAGCAGAGGCGCTTGTCGTAGCGTCCGACAAGCGTCCCCTTGTCCGATATGACGTAGAGGCTGTTATGCGGACGGTTGGGAGGGGTCAGCCGATGATTGCAGCCCAGAACCGTCCAGAGTTCGAGGCGCGCGGCGTGGGCGGCGACGGCGTCCAATTCCTCGCGCAGCGCGCTCCAATCCACGCGCGCCCAATCGGTGATCTGCGATTTGACGTATCCCGACAGGCCGCCTTCGGGGAATTGGACAAGCCTACAGCCTGCCGTCTTGGCCTCCGACATCATATCGCGCATGCGCCGTCCGTTTTCGCGGACATCGGGGGATATCACGCTCTGCGCCACGGCAATAGAAAAAGGAAATGTCATCGGACCACCTTAGCTGATGCACTCGAGCCCGCCTCCCCCCGAATGCATCCACGAATTCGTTTGCCATGGCGTTGAAATGCCTCGCATCGACTCTCACAAACCAAGCACTCGCTGCTTTTCACCGTCGACAATGAGCACTTCTCCATCCCTGAGCGTGCGATAAGGAATGCCGTTCGCTTCGAAAAACGCGATCTCCTCGGCGACTTTGCTCGACTCCGAGTGATTCGACTGGAAATGAACCGCGATCGTGTAGGGCAGCAGGTCGAGGCCCGCCCAGACGATGTCCGGTTCGTAGGAGGCCGGCACGTCGTTCGGATCGTCTACGATATCGAGGCCCATGAGGCCTCTTGAAACGATTACGGCGGCGGCGCTGAAGCCTCCATACACGAGCTCGTCACGCGCGAGGGCCGCCTTTATGTGTTCGTCGAAACCGCTCTGCCTCATTGCTCGGCGGAGGATGAATGCATTGCCGCCATTGATCCAAACGACGTCGACGCTTTTCAGGAAGCTCCCGAGATCCGCCGCTCTCCCAAAATATTCCCGCAAATCGAGTTCCACCGTGACGAAGCCGAGCTT
>NZ_LUUM01000193.1:0-1149 GCF_001644125.1 Methylosinus sp. R-45379 | reverse complement strand
CCTTGGGCGGGGGCAGCCCGCCGAAGGAAGCGCCACGGCAGAATGAAGCAAGAGACGTTGCGCAGAATGTTACGTCTTATGGGCAGCAAGGCGGGATAACAGCAGGAACAGTCAATATAGGGCCGCAACGATTGACGTTTTCACAAGAGCTTGGACGCGAACTTCTCTCAAAAATGCCGGTTAAAAAAAATGTTTTGATGCAAAGCACGGGAGGAAATGCGGATCAATTGGTTGCAACAGACATAGAAAACTTCCTTATTCAGAACGGTTACAACGTCACAAGGCGCACATCGGCCGCGTTGGCGCCGCCGCCAGATAAAAAGATTGTGATTAATGATTTGGCAGATCAATATATTTTGGTTGTTGCTCCCAGCGCGAATTGATCTGGTTGCGGGCAAGATGACGGTCGCGGCGGTTTTCGAGGTGGTTGGCGGGCTTGACCTGCTCCCTCTACCCGCGGTAAATATCGAGGGTTAAGACAACCACCAATTGAGTGGCTATTGCCAATCGGCAGGTATCTCTCCGGCCCCCCTTCTTTGTGTCATCGCCCCGCCGCCGCAAAGGCAATGCGGGCGCAACTGAAGGGAACCGACCTCAATGGCTATCACCCACGCCGCCAGCACCGCACAGAGCATCCTCGCGGACTGTGCGACCAATGCCACGGCCGCCATAGCTGCCCTCGACGCCGCAGCGCAACTGCCTGAGGCTGAACGTATCATCTGGCTCCAAGCCCGATACGGCAGTCTCACCGCCACGCCCACCGCAGGGCGAGTGTTTGAGACGCTCCCCGCCTTCCTCGCTTGGACCCGTCCCTGGATACTGGACAACATTGTCTTTCAACTCGACAGTGATCCTTTGACCGCCTTTGCCGATGGGGGAGCCTCTGGCGGACAGAGCGAAGAGCAGACCATGCGGGACGCCTCCGAGACAATGGAGCTACCCGTTGTCGAAGTTCTTGACCCTGCCTCGGGTGTGATTCTCCCGGCGTTCGATGCGCGGCTATTGGAAGTCGTCTGGTCTCTCCTGCCCTAGAAGGTGACGCTGCTCCATTTGTTCGCCGCGCCCGTTCAGGTGGAGTGAGGGGGCCGTGTGGCGGACGTGAAGGCAAGATACTCAGGTTTTTTGTTTTCGACCTCACCGCCGCCGCCG
>NZ_LUUM01000192.1:0-1326 GCF_001644125.1 Methylosinus sp. R-45379 | reverse complement strand
ACGATCATCGGCGGGACGTCGCTGCTCCGCTTCGTCGGCGAGCGCGTCGTCCCAGTGGACAGCGCGGCGACCGGCGTATTGGGGACGTTTCGCTTCGAGAAACGCGCCGAGGTCTCACCGGGCCTCGAGCAGATCACGCTCTATCTCGCGCTCGTCGGACCGCATGATTACGACCCCGTCATGCCGCCCTATGATCCGGTCTCGCCCTATGAGACGTCGAGCGCGCCGGCGCCCTCCCCCATCACCGTGCAGAGCCCGGATGCGCCGACACTCTCCTTGGTGACGATCACCGGCAGCAAATACATTCAATCGACGGCGAAGGTCGGCGGTTCGACGCCGACCGACACCTCGCTCATCTATTACGTCGAGGCGCGCCTCGTCGACGGCTCGCACAATCCGCTCGGCGGATGGTTCGGCCTCGACACCGTGATTTCGCAATGGGTGCGGGAGTCGACGACGGGCTTCGCTCTCGGGCTCACCTTCGAAGTCCATTCTTGGTTCGTCCAGAACCAAACGCCGAGCCCGATGAGCGGCTCGAGCTTCATCACCATCGCCTGATTTCGGGGACCTCCGTCAATGGCTGATCTCGTTGCTCTGTTTTCGTCCATTTTTCGGGACTATGCGACTAGCGGCGTCCCGTCCAGCGGGCTATGGGAGCCGAAAAAGAGCGAAATTCGCGCTCTCGGCGCCGCCATTGCCGCTGAAATCAATGCGAGCGGAGGCAATGGCACAATCACGCACATTTTGTCGATCGGCGACAAGACGATCGGCGACGGCACGTCGAAACCGCTCTCGACGATTTTCGCATCGCTGCTGGCCGCGCAGGTGTTTTTTCCCAGCGCGGTGGCGCTGTCCGATGAGTTGGACTGGGCCGCGCTGCAAAGTCTAATTGACAGCGCGCCTACTGGCGCGCGGATCGGTATCAGACCTGCTGCGACTTACGTCATCAATCGGCCGCTTGTAATCGGCGGTTCGCTCAACATCGCGGGCGCCGGGCCGGTCCCGCTCCGGCGTCCCGTGTCAGTCACATTCGCGGATTTCGACATGCCGGGCGTCGCGCCATATCTGGCCGGCACGGTCATAGAGCAAACGGCCGCGGCGACGGACGCCATTCAAATCACCGGAAGCGCAACCACTGTTAATCTATACGATTTCGGCATTCTATTCGCGCCGGCTATTCGACATGTCAATACTGGTCATGGGATCAACGCGACACCTACCCTCACTTATTTGAGCGGCCATGATCACGGAATATATAATTCGACGTGGCGAAACATCATGTGTTTCGGTCATGACGGCAACCACTATGCTTATAATTTCGTCAAC
>NZ_LUUM01000191.1:0-2922 GCF_001644125.1 Methylosinus sp. R-45379 | reverse complement strand
GGGCTTGCATTTGCTCGTCAATCCGAACGGCTCTCGCCTCTGGCGTCTCAAATATCGAGTTGGGGGTAAGGAGAAGCTTCTCTCGATCGGGCGATACCCCGAGGTCAGCATTAAAATGGCCCGTGAGGCGCGCGACAATGCGCGGGGGCTGCTCGCGGCCGGCGTCGACCCGTCGCAGGCCAAGCAGGACGCGAAGCGCACTGCCGTCGAGGCTGTTCGCGACACCTTCGCCACCATTGCGGACGAATACGTTGCCAAGCTGACACGGGAAGGGCGAGCCCCGGCGACCCTCGGCAAGGTCGAATGGCTTCTCGGGCTCGCCAAGGGCGCGCTCGGCGAACGACCGATTCGCGAGATCGCGGCCGCCGAGGTCCTCACGGTCCTACGGCAGAATGAGGCGCGCGGCGTCCATGAGACGGCGAATCGGCTCCGGTCAACCATTGGGGCGGTGTTCCGATACGCCATCGCGTCGGCTCGGGCCGAAAACGATCCTACGGGAGCCTTGAAAGGGGCGCTCACTCGCCCCGTCGTGACCGCTCGGCCTGCCATCACCGAAAAGAAGGCGCTCGGCGGGCTTCTGAGAGCCGTGGATGGCTTCGACGGCCAGTCGACCACCCGAGACGCCCTAGTCCTTCTGGCGATCCTCGCGCCTCGACCGGGCGAGCTGCGGATGGCCCGTTGGGCGGAGTTCGACCTCGAGGGGGCGGTGTGGACGATTCCCGCCGAGAGGATGAAGATGCGCCGAGAGCATCGCGTCCCTCTTCCTCGGCAAGCCCTCGCCATCCTGCGCCGGCTCCACGGGCTCACGGGTGGCGGAGAGTTGGTCCTTCCCTCTGTCCGCAGCGCCTCCCGCCCTATCAGCGAGAACACGCTCAACGCCGCACTGAGGCGCATGGGCTATGCCAGTGACGAAGTGACCTCTCACGGCTTCCGCGCCACGTTCTCCACGATCGCCAACGAGTCCGGCAAGTGGAAGCCCGACGCCATCGAACGCGCGCTCGCCCACGTCGAGAACAATGACGTTCGCCGCGCCTATCATCGTGCCGAGTATTGGGAAGAGCGCGTAGCGATGGCGCAATGGTGGGCCGACCTGCTCGACGAATTGCGTCGATCGGAGGAACGCAAATGAGCGAGCCCGCCGATAGTCGCGACGCAGTCGAGATCATTGCATCCTATCATCTCGTCAACGGGTTGTTCGCACCCGATCGAACCGCTTTCGAACGCATCATTGCCGCGACAGGGGCACCGCTCGGCGCGGAAGTTGCCGGTGACGTCGATCGCCTATTCTCAGTGTTCGACTATTGCATGCGCCGCGCATCCGGGCTCACGTTCACGCAACCTGCGAGGAAGGCGCATCCGGCAGCGAAAGCGGCAATCGAGAGAGCCTCGAACGCGGTCTCCGAATTGAGCGTGACGTTGGCGTGTCTAAACCCGAGCGACACTGTGGACGCACGCTTTCTTGATATGTGCATTACGCGCATAGCGAAAGAGTTGTCGAATATCCGCTCTATCTTAGATGCGCGCCACGGTCATCTTGAGTGGGCGACCGAAGAACGCCGCCTCTGGAGAGATAGGCGAGAGGCTCGCGGGTATGCCCGCGCCTGTGGAGAGATGGATATCCCCGATTCCATCGGCCTCGATATCAAGAAAAGAGCCGACACGGAATTTCACCAGTGTGTGCTGTCGATCGTCGCCGGATTCTACGAATTGGCTTTCGAACCGAACACAGTTCCGACAAATCCGCGAAGTGGCCCATTCGTCCGGTTTGTGACGGCGTGCTATGCCGAAATGCGTGCTGTAGTCGAAACATTGCGACCTCCCGAGGGAGCGCGCGCGGAAGTCTCGAAGGTGAAAGATGACGCTCTCGGGAAGTGGGAGCCAATGCCGGACCAAACGATTCGTTCACGCATGAATGAGCCCCGAGAGGCGCGAAAGATGGCGCGCCCGTGGTGGGACGAGCCGCCAGAGGCCCAACAGCATCGTGCGCTTTGGGAAATGGCGCGCGACCGCTGGCAAGCGAGAGAGGGTTAATAAGCCCCGCCAAATATCAGGCTGCTCACACGTTGCCGCAATGCCGCGCCTCGGCGCATCTTGTTTGCATCCTACGGCATTAGCCGTGAGTCACCGGAGGATCGAACAATGAAGAACGCCAGCACGCAAGCCAAACACTCGAACGGCAAAGCCCCGTGGGATGGATTGCCGATCGGACTGCCGATGTATCGCGAGCGCGATCTTCGCGCGACGTTTGGGCTCTCGACTTCGTCGATTTACGAGATGATGGCGGTCGGCACTTTCCCGCGTCCGGTGAAGCTCGGCCCTCGAATCGTCGCGTGGCCGAAGTCGCATATCGACGCTTGGCTCGCCGATCGTGCTGAGCAATCGCAACGCGCTGACAACGGAAGGCGTCGCGTCGTCGTCTGATATTCACTGCGCCAGTGTGGCGCACAAGCGTAAGGAGTAGTGACATGACGAACACCTTCAATACGATTGAAGATCGCCTACCCCCACTCGACCACACATACCGCTGGAAGCTCTCGCGATCACAGCAAGTCGCGAAGCTACGCCCCTGGTTCGAAGGTCAATTTCTCGACGCCGAAGAGCGCTTCCTCAAAGTCCACCCGAATGATCGCGACCTTTGTTTCTGCGCCGCGTGGGATGAGGCTCATATTCTCCAGGGGATGGCCGACGAACACGGCGACCAAATCATCGCGAGCATATTCGGTCTGCGCTCCGTCGACCCCGCGCGCGTCCTCTCCAAACGGGCTGCGGCCGTCCTGGACGCGATTGTCGCCGAATGGGGAGAGCGTGTCGTCGCCGCGCTATTCGCCGCGATACGCGAGCGGTTTTTCGCCTTCGTCGAAGAAAGGCGTCTCGCTACGGCACACTGACGACATGCCGGCTCCTTCGATCGCCGCGCGCAAT
>NZ_LUUM01000190.1:2500-5795 GCF_001644125.1 Methylosinus sp. R-45379 | reverse complement strand
GTTCTTGGTTGCGGGGACAGGATTTGAACCTGTGACCTTCAGGTTATGAGCCTGACGAGCTACCGGGCTGCTCCACCCCGCGCCAAGGACGGCGGCCCTCTTGTGGGAGAGGGCTCGAAGACGAGAAAGGGGAGTAGCGAAAGGCGAATAGAAACCGTCTACTCGCTCTTCGCTACTCCCCGTTCGCACATCGTAGATAAGGAAACTTTTTGCCCTTTGCAGGCCTGGCGACGACCTACTCTCCCAGGTCTTGAGACATAGTACCATTGGCGCTGAAGCGTTTGACGGCCGAGTTCGGGATGGGATCGGGTCTGATCGCTCCGCCGAGGCCACCAGGCCGGCAAAGGGCAAGTTTTGAAGCAAACTGTGATTGGTCTTTCGATCGCGCCATCTTTGGGGAGATGGGCATGGATTAATGAGAACGATCAAGCCGATCGAGCTATTAGTACCGGTAAGCTCCGCGCGTCGCCGCGCTTCCACACCCGGCCTATCGACGTGGTCGTCTTCCACGGCTCTCGAGGGAGAACTCGTTTTGAGGTGGGTTTCCCGCTTAGATGCATTCAGCGGTTATCCCGTCCATACATAGCTACCCTGCACTGCGGCTGGCGCCACAACAGGTCCACCAGAGGTATGTTCATCCCGGTCCTCTCGTACTAGGGACAAATCCTCTCAATTCTCCGACACCCACGGCAGATAGGGACCGAACTGTCTCACGACGTTCTGAACCCAGCTCACGTACCACTTTAATCGGCGAACAGCCGAACCCTTGGGACCTTCTCCAGCCCCAGGATGTGATGAGCCGACATCGAGGTGCCAAACAACCCCGTCGATATGGACTCTTGGGGGTTATCAGCCTGTTATCCCCGGCGTACCTTTTATCCGTTGAGCGATGGCCCTTCCACGAGGGACCACCGGATCACTATGACCGACTTTCGTCTCTGCTCGACTTGTCTGTCTCGCAGTCAGGCAGGCTTATGCCATTGCACTCGACGAGCGATTTCCGACCGCTCTGAGCCCACCATCGCGCGCCTCCGTTACTCTTTGGGAGGCGACCGCCCCAGTCAAACTGCCTACCATGCACTGTCCCGGCCCCGGATGACGGAGCGCGGTTAGACATCCATGACGATAAGGGTGGTATTTCAAGGGTGGCTCCACACGAGCTGGCGCCCATGCTTCAACGCCTACCACCTATCCTACACATGCCGACACGAATGCCAGTGCAAAGTTACAGTAAAGGTGCACGGGGTCTTTCCGTCTGACCGCAGGAACCCCGCATCTTCACGGGGAATTCAATTTCACTGAGCTGACGCTGGAGACAGCGGGGAAGTCATTACGCCATTCGTGCAGGTCGGAACTTACCCGACAAGGAATTTCGCTACCTTAGGACCGTTATATTTACGGCCGCCGTTTACCGGGGCTTCAATTCAGAGCTTGCACTCCTCCTCTTAACCTTCCGGCACCGGGCAGGCGTCAGACCCTATACGTCATCTTGCGATTTCGCAGAGCCCTGTGTTTTTGGTAAACAGTTGCCACCCCCTGGTCTGTGCCCCTCCCGCCCGCTTGCGCGAACGGAAGGCCTCCTTATTCCGAAGTTACGGAGGTAAATTGCCGAGTTCCTTCAGCGTCATTCTCTCAAGCGCCTTGGTATACTCTACCTGTCCACCTGTGTCGGTTTCGGGTACGGTCTGATGCAGGGGCTATTTCCTGGCGCGGGTTCACCGCCCGGACAATCCAGTAAGTCCGAACGATTTACCCCACGCGTCACCACCTGCTGGCCCACGATTATTAACGTGGTTCCCATCGACTACGCCTTTCGGCCTCGCCTTAGGGGCCGGCTAACCCTGCGAAGATTAACTTTACGCAGGAACCCTTGGACTTTCGGCGACACTGTCTTTCACAGTGTTTCTCGTTACTCATGTCAGCATTCGCACTTCCGATACCTCCAGGATGCCTCACGGCTGTCCCTTCACGGGCTTACGGAACGCTCCGCTACCGCTCACCTTGCGGTGAGCCCAAAGCTTCGGCTCGTGGCTTGAGCCCCGGTACATCTTCGGCGCGGAAACCCTTATTTAGACCAGTGAGCTGTTACGCTTTCTTTAAAGGATGGCTGCTTCTAAGCCAACCTCCTGGTTGTTTTGGGATTTCTACATCCTTTCCCACTTAGCCACGAATTGGGGGCCTTAGCTGTTGGTCTGGGTTGTTTCCCTCTCCACAATGGACGTTAGCACCCACTGTGTGTCTCCCGCATACTACTTCCAGGTATTCGGAGTTTGGTTAGGTTTGGTAAGTCTGTGGGACCCCCTAGCCCATCCAGTGCTCTACCCCCTGGAGTATTCGTGCGAGGCGCTACCTAAATAGCTTTCGCGGAGAACCAGCTATTTCCGAGTTTGTTTGGCCTTTCACCCCTAACCACAAGTCATCCGAGTCTATTTCAACAGACACCGGTTCGGTCCTCCAGTGCATGTTACTGCACCTTCAACCTGCTCATGGCTAGATCACTCGGTTTCGGGTCTAAAGCAACGAACTGAACGCCCTGTTCAGACTCGCTTTCGCTGCGCCTACGCCTATCGGCTTAAGCTTGCTCGTTACTTTAAGTCGCTGACCCATTATACAAAAGGTACGCAGTCACCCAGGACGAACCTTGGGCTCCTACTGTTTGTAGGTATCCGGTTTCAGGAACTGTTTCACTCCCCTCGTCGGGGTGCTTTTCACCTTTCCCTCACGGTACTGGTTCACTATCGGTCGCTGAGGAGTACTTAGGCTTGGAGAGTGGTCTCCCCATCTTCAGACAGGATTGCACGTGTCCCGCCCTACTCATGTCTCATGTGCTTCGAAATCCATACGGGGCTATCACCCACTACGGCCCGACTTTCCAATCGGTTCTGATTAGAAACACACAAGAACTGGCCTGGTCCGCGTTCGCTCGCCACTACTAACGGAGTCTCGTTGATGTCCTTTCCTCCGGGTACTTAGATGTTTCAGTTCCCCGGGTTTGCTTTTGTATCCTATGTATTCAGATACAAATACCTTCTCATGATCTCTGTTAGTCCGAGGACATGCGTCTTCAGACATTCCAAAACCGCACGAAAACCTCAGAGCCTTTGTGCAGGCCCAAGATTTCCTCGGAATAACAGAGATCGAAGGTGGGTTTCCCCATTCGGAAATCCGCGGATCAAAGCTTGTTCGCAGCTCCCCACGGCTTATCGCAGCGTACCACGTCCTTCATCGCCTCTCAGCGCCAAGGCATCCACCGAATACCCTTAAGGCACTTGATCGCTCTCATTATCGATGCCCA
>NZ_LUUM01000189.1:0-1507 GCF_001644125.1 Methylosinus sp. R-45379 | reverse complement strand
GTCTTCGGACCGACACTAAAAGATAAAAAGCCGGGCATATAACGACAACACTATCAAACAAAACATCACGCCGAAATATAATATTTGCTTCGGTAAGCTAAAATTCTTGCGACAATAAACAGGAGTTGCAGTCGCAAATTCCTTAAAACCAGCGACTATTTTTCTTAACAATGACACGCGGAAATCTCCTATTTATCGCACATCGACCTCGAAACTCAGAACGCCACAGTTTCGATATCTTTGATCACCAGCGCCGAAAACGGAACAACTTCCTGCTCGCGCCCGGGAAAACACAATGCAATCTCGTCCTTATTCAACAACCCCTTATACACGACTCCCTTGCCTCCACATAGGTTAGTGCGACGCGCGAACCAAGCGGCAATTTCGAAATCGAGAGTCCAAGATAATCGCCTATGACTATTTCGTAGCTTCGCGTCCGACCCCCGAAATAGCGTTATATTATCGGGTAATGCATCATACATAGCGCGTTGTTTGTCAC
Organism: Methylosinus sp. R-45379; assembly: GCF_001644125.1. Taxonomy (NCBI): domain Bacteria; kingdom Pseudomonadati; phylum Pseudomonadota; class Alphaproteobacteria; order Hyphomicrobiales; family Methylocystaceae; genus Methylosinus; species Methylosinus sp. R-45379. The sequence continues at coordinate 1,008 of NZ_LUUM01000189.1, read as the reverse complement.
TGAAAACATCTGACGTCCAGGCGTGCCGTGCTCGCTTGAATATGGGCTTCCATCCGTCGTGATTGATAAAATCCCAACTCCCCCAATGCTGCGCGAGGCCGCGCCAAACTGAAAGCGGATCGGCAGATTTTGAGAGACGTAATGCTTGTTCGCGAATTTCCTGACGAGGACTCGTTTCAAAATATTCAGCACATAGCCCGAACTGAGGTAACTTTTCGTTCGGTCCAAAATCCTCCGCTTCTAATTGACTAGCACGCGTCATGATACATTGACCCATCGTTTTCGCACGGAAAAGCGCCCCACTTGGGGCGCTCCTCTGCTCTCGACCTACTCTCTCATGACCTCGAACGCTTGACGTCAGCAGCGCGGCGAAGCATTGTCAGGCGGGTAGCGTAGGCGAACTGTTCGCTTTCGCTGAGGCTCGAAACGTCCAGCGCGTTGATTTCCGCTATCTCGGTTTCGAGAGCGAGGAGACTGCTCTCTCTGCCCTCACCCCCGAGCACCTGAGCGACGAGATTGTGAAGACGTGCCTCGAAGGCCTCCGTCGCCGGCTCGGGGGCCATCCGGTAGAATTCTTTGATCTCGAAAAGCTGCTCTTCGTGGTCGTCTTCCGGCAACAGCGACTTTATTGCGACCATGGGGCGGCCTTCCGAGAGGGCGAGCCGGCACTCTGAATGTGCGCGATAGAACGGAATATCGTTCGACATGTATCCTCCAAATGTTAGAGCGAGCGCGTGTGCGCTCATTTGCCGTATAGCGACGGGGATGCGGACTTATGTGCGGCGGAATGTCGCAACAACTTGACCGTGACCGAAGACTCTCACCTCAGTCGAAAATCGTCAAGCTATTGATTTCATTTTATTTTCGTCAGTCAGAACTGACTTATCAGTTCGGACATGAAAAAAGGCCGGCGTTGGAGGTCGCCGGCCTTTCATTTGGAGCATTAACAATGGGTAACAGGCATATTATAGCCAAAGCAAAATACATTTCAACACAAATATGCATTTA
>NZ_LUUM01000188.1:0-1041 GCF_001644125.1 Methylosinus sp. R-45379 | reverse complement strand
CAGCTCGGCCTCTTCGGCGATCGCGAGGCTTTCGAGATCGAGAGCCCCGCGATGTTCCATTCGAGCGACGTCGCGCGTCCCCGAGCCGAACATGACGACGCCGTTAGGGCGAAGCTGGATGCGAAAGCTGGGCATGGCGACGCTCCTCGATCACGAAATCAGGCCGAAACGATTCCCCTGCTCTGCGCGAATTTCAAATGCTCGGACGCGTGAAAAGAATTGCGCGACTCTAATGAGTCGCCATGACCGAGAACTCCGAGCCGCTATTTTCATATCGTAGCTTGGCGCCGATCCCGCGCGCATCGGACAGCTCGTTCGCCAATTCGTCGACGACGCCGGTTTCCGCGCGCGTGTCGAGCTCGCCCCGCCGCATGCGCTTGGCCTTGCGTTCCTCGATCTCTTTTTCCGCCGATCCGCCCGGAAATATTCTCGCGAGACGCCGCAGCGCCTCCCGAAAGCCGATGCGGTCATAGAGACGATTGCGCAGCGCTCTATCGCCAGGGGTCGTCGACAGAGCCCACAGCTCGATCGGCCCGAGCGTGTTGACGAGCATTTGCTCATATTTGGCGTTATCCGCTTGCAGCACCACCAGGAACGGCGCGCCCGCCGGACCGGGTCCATGAAGGCGATGGCGGACGATGTCGGCGCTCGCTTCGGAGAGATTGAAGCGCTGCACAATCTCTTCGGCTTCCGCGTCGTCGCCGGCCCGCAGCACGAAGCGTCCCGTCGATTGGCTGACAATCGCGTCGCCCATGTCGCTCAAGCGCTGACTGGCAAAGCCGAGCTGAACATTGTGCTTGGGGCCTTCGCGAACATCGAGCTCGGCTTGCGCGCGGACTTGCGGACTGCCTTGCGTGCGATGCCATTCGTCATAGTCGAGCCGCTTCACCGATTCGTAGATTTCCTGGAAGCGCGGCTGGTGGAAGCCGCGCGCCTCTGCTGGCACGAATGGCAGGTAATCCGGCTTCAGGAAGAAATTGCGCGCGATGATGTGGCGGGCCAGCATATACATCATCTCGGTCTGCCGATTGGCCGCCGCAG
>NZ_LUUM01000187.1:0-1156 GCF_001644125.1 Methylosinus sp. R-45379 | reverse complement strand
TATTAATGCAGCTGATAATGCGCCATTTATAGCTGCTTGTTTGATTGCGGTTGTTTCTTCATTTCTTGCGGTGTGGCTATCATTTGATGGCGACAAAATTAAACAATCGGTCAGCCTGGCGGATGCTGAAGCGTTGTCGTCGGCAGAGCGAAACGTTGCGTCGACTGCCGATACCTTGGCGAGAGATTTTGAACAACGTGCGCGGATTGCTGTCGATTCCGCGGTGTCGAGCTGGGCTGACAAGGCAGACAATTTAATAAAGTATGAGCTGTCTTCGAAAATTGACGAGCTTTTTGGAAATAACATAGTAGAGTCTATTGGTAAAATATTGGCAGAGCAATCAGATGATATAACAAAAATAAATCAAATTCGTCGCGATAGTGGTGACAGATTCTTGCAGATGCGTAATAGGTCTCTCGAATATGCCAGTTTAGCAGAGCGGCAGGCAAGAGTGTTTCGCGGTTCTGGAATGAATCTCGCAATTATTGGTCTTCTCGTGCTCGGATTTGTATTGGCCGGCACGTACTATCAATACTGGAAAAGTCCAGAATTGCTACAGCAGCACGTCGAGTGGGAGGTGGTGTTGCTGAGACATGGGCCGACCTATGCGTTCGTCATTCTGTGCGAGGTTCTCGCGCTCATAATGTTCCGTTATCAGTCTAAAGCATTAGAACTGATGCGTTATTTTTCAAATGAAGCTACGAACATCGATGCGAGGCATACCGCCTTCCTTTCAGCCCTGCAATTCATGGACAAACAAAAGCTCTCGAAATTGATCGAGAGGCTCGATGCGACCGAGCGTAATTTCTTGATCGATAAGCATCAGCGTACACTCGAAATGGCGAATAACGAAAACGAAGATCGCATGATCGAGAGAATTAGGACCTTGCTCGATCGATCGAAGGGAGAAAAGCAGGAGGCGGTAAAAAAGAAAAAGGATGATGGCGAGGAGTAGTCGGCCAATCGGCGCAACCCCCTCGATGATTGTGGCGATGCAGCCAGCGTGACTCCGATCACAATTGCTCTACGCCAGGGACCGCGGGCTCGGAGAGCCTCCATGGCCGCAATCCAGCTGATACATTGCTCCTTATTCGCGACCACAGGGGAGGAGCGCGGGCGGCTATAGCCCCCCCCCACGCCGAAACGCTTGCGGCGG
>NZ_LUUM01000186.1:0-1513 GCF_001644125.1 Methylosinus sp. R-45379 | reverse complement strand
CTTCGACGCCGCCAAGGCGAGCAAGGCGGCGCCGGTAAAAATGTGGACGCGCGGCGTGCCGGTGGACGACGCCTCCAAGGGCCAGCTGCTCAACACCGCTCGCATGCCGTTCATCTACAAATGGCTCGCTGTGATGCCCGACGTTCATTATGGCAAGGGCTCGACCATCGGCTCGGTGATCCCGACCAAGGGCGCGATCATTCCGGCGGCAGTCGGCGTCGATCTCGGCTGCGGCATGATGGCGGTCCGGACCTCCCTCTCGGCGTCGGATCTCCCCGACACGCTCGCGCCTCTGCGAGCGGCGTTGGAAAAGGCCGTGCCGCATGGACGCACTCTCGGCCGGGACAAGGGCTCCTGGAGTGACTTGCCGGCCGCGACGGCCGAGGCTTGGTCGGCGCTGGAAACGGGATTCACGCGCATCGTCGACAAGCATCCCAAGCTCGCCAAGGCCAACACCGCGAACCATCTCGGCACGCTCGGCACGGGTAATCACTTCATCGAGCTCTGTCTCGATGAGGAGGATCGCGTGTGGTTCATGCTGCATTCGGGCTCGCGCGGCGTGGGCAACGCCATCGGCTCTTATTTCATCGAGCGCGCCAGGGAAGACATGCGCCGCTACTTCATCAATATTCCGGACAAGGATCTCGCTTATCTGCCGGAGGGAACCGAAGGCTTCGACGATTATGTCGAGGCCGTCGAATGGGCGCAGTCTTTCGCCATGGCCAATCGCGAAGTGATGATGCGCCATGCGGTCGACGCCGCGCGCGAGGTGATCGCAAAGCCCTTCGAGGCGCATCTCGAGGCGGTGAACTGTCATCACAATTATGTCGCGCGTGAACATCACTTCGGCGAGGATGTGCTGATCACCCGCAAAGGCGCAGTGCGTGCGGCCGAGGGCGTGATTGGAATCATCCCCGGCTCCATGGGCGCGAAGTCCTTTATCGTGCGCGGCAAGGGCAATATGGAGAGCTTTTGCTCCTGCTCGCATGGCGCCGGACGCGTGATGTCGCGCACCGAAGCCAAGCGCCGCTTCACGGTCGAGGATCATGCGGCTGCGACTGCGGGCGTCGAATGTCGTAAGGACGCCGATGTGATCGACGAGACGCCGAAGGCTTACAAGGATATCGACGCCGTGATGGCGGCGCAGTCCGATCTCGTCGAAATCGTCCATACTCTGCGTCAGCTCGTTTGCGTGAAAGGGTGAGCGTGCCGAAATGATCATGATCGATGGCGCCCTCGGTGAAGGCGGCGGGCAGATCCTGCGCTCCGCTTTGAGCCTGTCGATGGCGACCGGGAAGCCCTTCGTCATCGACAGGATTCGCGCCGGTCGCCCGAAGCCGGGCTTGATGCGTCAGCATCTCTCCGCAGTGAAGGCGGCGAAGGAAATCTGCGGCGCGAAAACGACAGGCGACGACGTTGGGTCGACATGCCTCGCCTTCGAGCCCGGCGCCATGCGCGCAGGCGAGTATGTCTTCGACATAGGCTCGGCGGGCTCGACCAGTCTCGTGCTTCA
>NZ_LUUM01000185.1:0-1228 GCF_001644125.1 Methylosinus sp. R-45379 | reverse complement strand
ACAAAATCACGGCGCCGCGCTCACCGTGGCAATTATCACCGTGAGCCGAGCTAATGAGGCGATGCTTGACAGCCTGGACAACGCCCGCACGAATACGTAGTGTCGCATCTAGCCAAAAGCACTTCGCTCCTAACCAAGATAAAAACGGAAACAAACTTAACTTCTTCACCGACGAGGTGCTGGATCGCACATCAATCAAAATATTCCTACCGGATGCGGGAAGTTAACATGACGTATCAACCGCTATTCTCATCAGGAGACAGCATCTTATGTGTAAGAACAAATGGAGATTTGCGAACCGATACGAATAACTATATACTTTGGTATAGCTGTACATTGAGTGAATTTACAAACATCTATCGTTGCGAATCGCGCCGCAGAGACGGTCCCGATGATACCATCTGGTTTGTCTGTCTGGAGATATCTGACGAGTGCTGGATTATAAAAGGTAGTTGCTTTTCTGATTGCGGTAGCATTCGTGCCACACTTGGTGTGCGGCCAACGATCGACCCTAAATGCTTTGCAGTCAGAATCTCGGTCGACAGAACGATGCTATTCGCCGAACACGATTTAATTCGCGTAGCCTGCGATAAAAACGACGCGGCATTTATTTTGAAATATTTTACAAAGCTAATGTTTGAGAGACAAAATAGCTTGCGATATATGCATAATGAGTATTCAAGAGATGTGTCTGACGTCATCATCGCCAGAGCTGTTGCGTCGCTTATAAGGTCTATCGGAGGCGATATTGACGACAAAATCGAAGCAAATCAGTTTGTCGGCGTAAAGAAAGAAAGAGTCCAGGCTATTCTTGCGGAAATTCGATCCAATTTCCGCAAGCACGACTTCTCTGTAAAATTAGTTGCCGATAAATTTAAATTTACGAACCGATATATCCATGCTCTGCTTGAGGAGACGGGAACCTCGTTTACGGAGCGTGTCACCCGGCTCCGGATAAACGAGGCCTACGAAAAGTTGACCTCCGGAGATATAAATCTTCGAATTGGACAAATTGCCTTCGAAGTCGGTTTCAGCGATCAGCCTCACTTCAACAGAGCGTTCAAAGCCCGTTTCGGACTTTCGCCCGGCGAAGCAAGAAATAGGATGAGGATCGAGCAGAGACGGAGCTCTTTCTAAGATTTGGACTTCAAAATCTGTAGTTGATGATGCGGTTAGGAGATTGGCCGCATCTGGTAGCCGGCGGAAAACGTCGACCCTGCGTATGGCG
>NZ_LUUM01000184.1:0-2101 GCF_001644125.1 Methylosinus sp. R-45379 | reverse complement strand
GTCACGGTCGGCTAATTCCCTTGTTGTCGCAGAGCGTGGCGGTCATTTGCCGACGAACTCGGGCGGTCGTCCTTCGGCCATCGCGCGTTTGCCTTCCGCTGCATCCTGGCTCGTGCGGACGGCCGTGAGGTCGCGCGTCGTCCGGCCGAGTATCTCCGATGGGCTCTGCACGAGCACATGATCGGTCACGAAATGCTTCATCGACTGCATGACGAGGGGAGCGCGCGCCGCGACGACGTGGGCGATTTCGAGCGCAGTTTCTATATGCTTTCCTCGTGGGGCGACGCGGTTGACGAGCCCGGCTTCATAAGCGCGGCGCGCCGAGATAGGCTGTGACAACAGCAGAACTTCCATCGCGATCTTGTGCGGAATGCGCACCGCGAGACCTGCTGCGAGGCCGCCCCAGGCCCCATGCGTTCCTTCTGGATAGCAGAAGTTTGCGCTTTCGTCTGCGACGCAGAGATCCGCGAACATGTTGAGAGTGAAGGCGCTGCCTTGGCATTCGCCGGCGACGGCGGTGACGATGGGCTTTTTCGTGACGGTTCCGATCGTCGGCATGCAGCGCCAGAGCTCCGTTACCGGGACATTTGGATCGGATCCGACCGAAAAATCGTCGCCGACGCCGGTCAGCACCGCGACGCGGCCATCGGAGGCGTCGAATTTGGCGAAGGCCTCTTGCAGTCCACGGACGACGTCGATGTCGATGGCGTTTCGTCGCTCTCGGCGGTCGATCGAAATAACAACGACATTTCCATGGGTGGCGATCGAGACGGCGGTCATGAACTTCTCTTTCAAACGCCTGGCGAGAGAATGATTTTCGAGGCCCGACGCGTCCGCGCCAACTCCAAGGCCTCGACGCCGTGATCGAGCGGCATGCGATGCGTGATCATGTGGCGAATACGTTCGCCTTCGGTCACAAGGCTGTCGAGCACACGCGGCCAGACATGGCGCGGCGCGCGTTGCGTGCCTCGGATTTGATGTCTTTCGCGTACGAGGCGGGTGAGATCGAGCGCAGCTCTGCGCGGGTGTATCCCCGCGACGACAAGAACGCCTTCCTTGCGCAAGAATGCGAGGCCTTCTTGAACCACCTCCGGAACGCCTGTCGCCTCGAAAATGATATCGAATTTCTGGTCTGCAAAGCGGGACGCCAATGCGGTTTCGAGATCGCCATCGCCAATGTCGATAAGGTCCCGAAGGCCGAGAGCGCGTAGCGTTTCGAAACGAAGAAGATCGTTCTTCCCCACCACGACGACCTCCGCGGCTTCGGCCATGCGGGCGTAGAGGGCGATCGCCTGTCCGATCGTGCCCGGACCGATGACGAGCACCCGATCGCCGCGCGTCACTCCGCCTTTCAGGACGGCTTCCTGCGCGACGGTCAATGGTTCAGCGAGCGCTGCGAGCTCGTCGTCGACGCCGTTCGGCGCCGCGAGGCAATTGACGACAGGCGCCGTGATCCAAGGCGCGAAGCCGCCGTCGGCGCTGGTGCCTTTGGCTGACCGACGCTCGCAAGATTCGGCTGCGCCGCTCAGGCAATGCGCGCAACTTCCGCATGGGGTGGAAGGGATTACGGCGACGAGCGCGCCGGGCGCCAATCCATTTGCGTCGCCAGCGACGTCGATCACGCGTCCCGCGAATTCGTGCCCGAGCGTCAGCGGAAGCAGTGGCGCCATGAAATCATAGCCGCCGCTCCATTCAAAGATATGCACGTCCGTCCCACAAACGCCGGCGGCAGTGATTTCGATAAGCGCCTCGCCGGGGCCTGGAACCGGGCGGGGAACCTCCCGAAACTCGACGCCGAAGGTCGGGGCTGTTTTTTGGAGAGCTTTCATGAATGACGATCCGATGAGCGTTCGGGTCAACGCCAGCTCAAGAGCGTGCGTTCGAGCGCTGCGATTACCGCCCCTGCGCATGTTCCGAGGAGAGAGAGCACGAGAACGCCGGCGAGGAGCTTCTCGGAGTCCATGATGTTGCCGGCGGCGAGAATATAGGCGCCGATCCCATATTGTGCGCCGATCATTTCGGCGGCGACGAGGAGCACGAGGCCGGTGGAAATAGTTATTCGCGCACAGGCCAACATGGCTGGGAGGGCGGACGGCAGCAC
>NZ_LUUM01000183.1:0-1198 GCF_001644125.1 Methylosinus sp. R-45379 | reverse complement strand
CGGCGCCACAGAAAAGCAGAGGGATATTCTTTGAGAGGAATGCCCGTGGTCGCGAAAAATTGCGAGACGGAGCCCGGAACGCCCTTTCCGAGTCCAAAGAACAGCCAATGACGATAGCATTCCATATCGTCTTTCAAAGCATGCTCGGGTAGAATTTCGCGATAGAACGCCGGATCGAACTGCAACGAGAACGCAATGGGCGCCAAGCGGGTTATGCCGTCAGCCAACATATAATCGACGGCTTCCGACTTGCTCAAATCGGCACCGACCCATTCGAAGTTCAAGAGCTTGAATTCATCGATCTTGAGAAGATCGACCCATGTACCGTCACCGGTGACGCCTTTAGAGCTAAGCAAAGCTCGGCCACAGCCGATCCTGCCATTCTCACGCCCGAACGACAAGAAATCGTCGGTCAAAAATTTGTCGTCGACGGCCTGATCACGAAAATATAATTCTCGGTATAATTCTAGGTCGAATTTGAACGGCAACCGACCTTCTTTACGCCCGTATCTGAGATAGTGCTCAGCCGCCGCTGCGTCGGACAGTTCGAGTCGTCTCAAATCTTCATATGCGTATTTATATTGCATTGCGTCGAACTCTTCCGGAAGCCGCCCATATAATGACTCCATATGCGCGATAAATGCTGAGTATGTCGGGAATCTACCTTCTTTCATTCCAAACTTAACGTAATGGGCTTGCAGAGACCAGGCATCTAGATGCATTAAATCTTTGTAATATGACCGATAAAAATTTGGATCGACATCATTACACAGGTTGCCGTAAACGCTGTTAGACACACCGACCTCGTCGTCATAGGCGCGTTTCTTTCGGCCGGGTTTCAGAATCCGGAAAAATTTGCCGAGCAGGTTGGGTTGGCGGGCTTTCATTGATTGACCGATCCTTCAGCTGGGACCGAAGCCACTAGCTCGATCCGGCAGACAACCGTGGACTCTCCCAGTGAGAATCTTGGCGCAAATTAGTAGCAAAGAGACCGTCTTTGGCTCTTTGCCGAAACGGATCCAAATTTGTTTCGGAGGGCTTGATTTCAGCCGAGCCGCGGTCGCTGAAGGCCGTGTCGCTTAACAGCCCCCGGTGATGAAGTTGGCTCTTGATGGTTGCGGTGCAAATATCACGGACGGCTGCGCGAAGGGGACTGGTATTTCCTGAGGGTCAGGCAGCCAGCACTGCGCTCCAGATT
>NZ_LUUM01000182.1:0-1055 GCF_001644125.1 Methylosinus sp. R-45379 | reverse complement strand
GGAGCTGATCGGCCGCAATCAGCGCCTCGAAGCCGACCGACTTCTTACCAGAGCCGTATCCAAAGTCGTCGAGCGGATCGACGAATTCGACCCACTGGACTTGCCTCTGCCCAGTGCTCCCGATGGCAAGGTCGTAATTCTTGCAAATATGGATCTCGCGCAATGCGTGCATTATAGAGTGGAACAAAAAGGGTTCCTGCTTCGAAAGCTCGGACGCTCCTATCGAATTTACTCCGAAAACGACATAGACGAATTTATTTCGGCGATTCCCGGCGCGGCCGCCGTCATTTTCCATCGGATCATGGCCAAACCGAAAAATGTGCGTGCGATCCGATTCGCACGCGCGATTGGAATCCCGACCTATTACGACATGGACGACCTCGTGTTTGATCAAAAGGAATATCCTGAGCCATTCGAAACTTACGGCGCGATCAATTCGGCATTCTACGAATTACTTCAGTATTCCACCGCTCTCTTTCGCGAGGCGATCGCGCTATGTGATTACGGGATAGCCTCTACCACCGTACTTGCCGCGCATATGGAGCCTCTCGTCCAAAAGCGTGAGGCGTTTGTCTTACCGAACGGGCTCGATCAACGAAATTTGGCGTATCTCATCGATCGGCCGAAGCGAATTCGAAGGGATGATTCGATCGTCATCTTCTACGGCTCCGGAACAAAGGCCCATAACACAGATTTTATCGAAATGGCCGGTCCATCCATCAAATATATCCTGAACAAATATCGCCACGTTAGGCTCGTCATCGCGGGATACCTCGCCCTGGATGCGTCATTCGACGCCTTCGGCGAACAAATCGTGTGCGTCGGCTGGCTTCCAAATATAAATTCCTACTGGTCGTTGCTCGCCGAAGCGGACATCAATATCGCAGTTCTCGCGCCCGGGGCGACGACAGACGCAAAAAGCGAGATCAAATGGCTCGAGGCTGCGGCCCTCGGTATCCCGTCTGTCGTCAGCGGCACCGCTCGCTATCGCGAAGTGCTCGAAGACGGCGTCGACGTGATAATCGCCAATAGTCCCGACGAGTGGACTACATCGC
>NZ_LUUM01000181.1:0-1487 GCF_001644125.1 Methylosinus sp. R-45379 | reverse complement strand
CTATTTTTCGTTGCTGTGGCCTCGGTTCTGAAAGCCTGTCGACAAAGGCCTCGACTTTCTCGGCCGACGCTGCCCAAGTCAGGGGGGCCACTGTCCTCCGCGCTGCGTCGATCTTACTCGACATCATTGAGTCTCCATTGTTTTCAAACAGGAGGCGCATTTTCACAGCAAGGTCGGCAACATCTGCCCGGACCCACATAGCACCTTCCTTGTTGACGTGACTACTCGAACTCTCCAATCGGAAATCGACCAAATACGCGTTGTCGTCATTGCAGAAGTCCATATGCCCAGAGTAAGCCGTCACCAAAACGGGCACGCCACGTGCCATCGCCTCGGCGGCTGGTAGGTTGTAACCCTCGCCACGAGTGGGCAATACCATAGCGTCGATCATGTCATAGAAGAACTCTATATTTTCATCGTCGAGATCGTCATAGACGATCTTGATGCTCGGCGCATTCGCACGACCGGCGATCACGCGCTGCACGACAGCGTCGACGACATTGCTCACATTATGATGGGACTTGATGATCAATTCGACATCGTCTGCAGCCTTGAAAGCGATGGCGTAGGCCGTTATCAACTCCTCGATGCCCTTTCGCGCCATACCGGACGAAATATGCCCGAACCAGAATTGTCTCGTTGTACCGGGGCGCGGGGTATCAGTGGCGACAGAACGATGATCGAGACCGACGCCACAAACTTGTATTGGAATGCGCACGCCGCTGTTGCGACACAGACGCTGCACGAAGTGAGTAGGCGCGATGATCCCGTCGAGGTATCGGTTCATCAATGCGCACAGCGCTGACGGAATCTCACTCTCCTCCCAGAAGAAATAGGAGAGCCGAAAGTCGCCTAACATTCCCGCTGGACGCAACGGATACATGTTGCGGATCGAAACTTCGGTCGAACGTGCGGACAGTAGCGGTGCCTCGAGAAGCGGCTCTATCTGTGGGTAAGCCTCAAGCCCTTCAGGCTTGAGTTCGTAACCTGGAACACCTTCCGCCGGCGCGAGATGCGCAACCGTGCGCTCTCTTGCGTCGAGCCCGAACGCGAGATTGCGATTGACGAGAGCGAGGCTATAAGTTGTCTCGCATGGCCCTTCGAACACAAAGGTCCGCTCGGACGCGCTCCGAACAGCAGCGCTCTGCGGTCGATAGGGGACGACACCGCGAGGAAGATGCGGCTCTATGAAACTCAGGAACTTTTCCGCCACGACTGCCCGGCTGAATTCTGTCAACCGCTCGCGTTGGCCGCGGATTACGGCTCGACGACGCTCCGGGCTTTCGAACAAAATGCGCAATGCGCTTGCCAACTCGGTCGGATCGGCAGACTGCAGAAGTAAGCCCGCTTTGCCGAGCGTGCTGCTGATCGCCGATGTGTTATAGGCGATTACGGGCGTGTCGAACGCCATTGCTTCGAGCAAGGGCACGCCGAAGCCCTCATGCTCGCTGTAAGACACATAGGCGTCGGCGGCTCGGTAATATCCG
>NZ_LUUM01000180.1:0-1069 GCF_001644125.1 Methylosinus sp. R-45379 | reverse complement strand
TGCTATGAGTGGATGTTTGGCCAGTAACGCGAGTTTTTCTGAGCTTCAAGCGTAGATGACATCACTCTAAAAACGTGCTCAATTGAGCCTCCTTTCACGCGGAGGGGCACGCCCGTGGTCAAATTCGTTGCTATCAAGATTAATTATGACGATCGTACGTTGGCTGCCGAGTCAAAATACGCTGTTCCAGTGGATAAAATCGATTATCAGAGATTTATTGATAGATTTGAGAATGATAAGGTTGGTGGATATGGTTTTCACGAGTGCCTGAATTTCCAAATTAAAACCGGTGGCCCGGTGCAAGCATATTTGCCCCCTACGGGGCTACCTAAGGACACAAATAGCGAATACGTTATTTTCAGTTTCACGTATCGTGGCGATCATTTGGTTCCTTCTGCTGTGTTAGGCGTGCATGGAGGAGCAAGAATCATTAGCAAAGAAGGCATTTCAAGGCCTGGCGCGTCTCCAATTAGTGGAGTAGGCGAGTTGACATATCATCTGGAGGCCGAGCCCGAGCTTGTGACGCTATTTAGTAGCCCACTTGATTACGACCCATTAGGTAATCGCTATACAATTAATTATAAGAAATGGGGCAATGGATTGCGCTACATAACGTCAGAATTCGCAGCAAATATTTTAAACGATGCGCTTATTAAGGCATATAGTGATTTAAACAATGGGTCTGAATCGTATAAGCATTTTGTTGAGCGTGGTATAAAAGTAATTAATCAGATTATTTCTCAATATGGGCTTAGAGGATCGTCGTTGGACAACAAAGGCTGGTCCAGCCATGGAGGCCGAATAGGTGGAAGCTTGCCGGATAAGCTCTTGGGCGAGAAGGGAGAGCGGCTTATTTATGAGCGAGAAAGAGAGTTTGCTATCGAGCAAGGCTTTAGTCCGGATAAAGTTAGTTGGGCCGCGCAGGTGGTCCCAAGCTTACCATACGATATAGAGACGATTAGGCGGACACCTGATGGGAGCCGGTCGCACTTCATCGAAGTGAAATCAACAACGCTTGACGAATTAACAAATATATATATATCAAGCTACCAAATCGAGCATATGAAAG
>NZ_LUUM01000179.1:0-36524 GCF_001644125.1 Methylosinus sp. R-45379 | reverse complement strand
CGCGCCGGCTCTTTATCGCGCAGCTGTGGCCCGTTCGCTACAGGGCATGGTTAACAAAATGCAGGCGCCTCGAGATCGGCTGTCTCAAAAGGAATTCGGATTTCGGGCGCGAATTCCGACCGATCGGAGGATTTTCGCTCGCGAGAGAGCGCTCAAGCGGCCGCGACGGCGGCGTCCGTGAAAATATCACCATATATATCGATGGTGCGCCGAAAGCCCTCGGCGATGCCGATGCGCGGACGCCATCCCAGCGTCTCCAGCCGCGTCGTGTCGGGGGCGGAACGCTGAACCACGCTCGGCAGATAGTCCGAGAGCGGAACGCTCAAGCGCAGCGACAGGCCGCGCTCCGGATAGAGACCCACCAAAGTCTCGGCGAGGCTGCGGACGGAAGTGACCGCCTCGCCATTGCCGACATTATAGGCATGGCCGGCCTCGCCATTCAGCAGCACCGCGAAGAAGGCGCGCGCGGCGTCGGCGAGATAGCAGAAGGCGCGCTCGGCCGATCCGTCGCTATTGAGGACGATGTCCCGCCCCGTCACAATGTCGCGCACGAAATCCGCGAAGACGCGGCCGTCGTCGAGCCGCATGCCCGGCCCATAAGTATGGAAGGGCCGCACGATGACGGCTTGCGTCCCATATTGCGCGCAATGGGCGACGCAGAGCGTCTCCCCCATGCGCTTCGACTCGGCGTAGCAGGCGCGCTGCGTCGCCGGATCGAGCCGGCCGAAGACCGTCTCCTCCACCGGCTGGGCCTGCGGCGGCAGCGCGCCATAGACCTCCGAGCTGGAGAAATAGAGGAAACGGGAGGCGTTCTTGCGCCGCGCCAGATCGAGCAGGCGCGAGGTCCCGATCACATTGGGCGCCGCCGTGCCGACCGGATCGACTCCATAATAGCGCGGGCTCGCCTGGCTGGCGGCGTGGACGATCATATCGACCGCGCCAGGCGGATCGAAGGGCTCGACCACATCGCCTTCGACGATCGTCAGAGCGCGATTGTCGAGATGCGCGCGAAAGCGGCGCTCGGCCTTTTCCCGCGAGCGGACCAGCGCCAGCACATTCGGGCTGATGTCGGGGCGGCTCTCGGCGAGGGCGAGCAGAGCGTCGACCATCATCGCCGGCAGAAAGCCATTGGCCCCAGTCACGAGAATGGTGCGCTCGGCGAGTTGCTCCCAGGGCAGATCGGCGGCGAGAATATCGGCGATATCCGCACCATAGAGCGGATGATTCAGCAGAAGCGCGCCATCGGGAGCCGCATTCATGCGCGCGCTCCGATCTTGCGGGCGCCGCGGCCGGCGATGAGCGCGCGCGCCTGCGCGGCGATGGCGGCGGGATCGAGCCCGGCGCGCCGGCGCAGCGTCTCCGTGTCGCCGACGAGGCTCGGAAACGCCTGCGGCGCGGTGAGATCGACGAAGGCCTCGCCCATCCCGCGCGCGAGAAGAGCCTCCATGACGCCGACCGACAGCGGATTGCCGCGATAGCCCTCGAAGACCGACACGACCGGCGCGCCGGTCAGCAGCGCGGCGAAAGCCTCCGTCGGGAACGGCTGGACGATCGGAACGCTGACGACAGCGGCCTCGACCCCCTCCCCCGCCAAAGCCTCCGCGGCCGCGAGACATTGCGTCACCGAGCCGCCGCTCGCCGCCAAGGTCACATCGGCGCCGCGACGGGCCGCGAAGGCCGCCGTCTGCGGCGAGAAGATCGGCGCGCCATAAGATGCGCCGCTCTCGCGGGCGATGCGGAAATAGGCGGGGCGCGGATCGTCGAGCAGCGCCGCGTAACAGCGATCGAGCTCGGCGGCATTGCCCGGATTGGCGACGACGAGATCGGGCAGCGCCGCCATGATCGTGGCGTCCTCGAGCGCGTGGTGAGACGGCCCCAGCGTCCCATAGGAGAAGCCGGCGCCGACGCCGATCAGCCGCACGGCGCGGCGCTGATAGCAGATGTCGTTGCGAATCTGCTCGAGGCAGCGCGCCGTCATGAAGGGCGCGATGGAATAGGCGAAAGGCCGGAAACCGCTGGCGGCCAGCGAGGCGGCGACCGAGACCATATTGGCCTCGGCGACGCCCATATTGACGAAGCGCTCGCCGAGCGCCTGCTCGAGCGGCTCAACAAAGGAGAAGCCGAGATCGCCGGTCAGAAACACGATTCTGGGATCGACGCTGGCGTCGGCCTCGATAAGCTCGATGATCCGCTTGCGCATCAGGCGAGCTCCAGATCCGCGGCGAGCGCCGGCTTGTAATGTGAGGCGACGGTGTTCTCTATACGGGCGACGCCCTTGCCCTTCACCGTATGGGCGAGGATGACGCGCGGACGCCCGCGCGAGGGCCGCTCGAGCGCCGCGACGAGCGCTGCCCAATCATGGCCGTCGAGCTCGATCGTCTCGAATCCGAAGCTGCGCCATTTGGCGCCGAAGGGCTCGAGGTCCATCACCTCGCGCGTCGGCGCCAGCGATTGAATGTGGTTGTAATCGACGATGGCAGTGAGCGAGGAGAGCTTGCGCGCGCCGGCGAAGAGCGCCGCCTCCCAGGTGGAGCCCTCGTCGCATTCGCCGTCGGAGAGAATGCAGAAGACGCGATGATCGCTTCCGCGCAGACGATGGCCGAGCGAAAAGCCCGTCGCCAGCGATAGGCCATGGCCGAGCGAGCCGCTGGTGGCGTCTATGGCGGGGACCGCCTCGGTGAGGCCGACATGTCCCCACAGCGCCGTGCCATTCTGCAGATAGGCGTCGAGCAGGCTCGGCGCGACGAGTCCATATTGCTCGAGCGCGGCGTAATAGGCCATGGCCGCATGGCCCTTGGAGAGAATGACGCGATCACGCTCTGTCGCGCGGGCGGTCGCCGGACGCAGATCGGAGACGGCGAGCACGGCGTCGAGGATTTCGACGACGCCGAGCGAGGAGCCTAGATGCGCGGAATTGGCGCTATAGGACATGGAAATGACGCGTCGCCGCGCTGCAGCGCAACGCGCGGCCGCCGCCGCGCCGTCCTGCGATAGGGGCGAATGTTTCCGGCCCCGCGCCGAGCCTGCTCTCGCCATCGGTCATGTCCTCGCCATTTTCACGGCCACTATGCCTTTCGAAAGGTTAACGCTTGGCTTAAGGCCGGCGACTCTCGCTCGGGCTTGCGCGCCGACGCCGATATGCGACAATGGTAAAATCGTCCGAAGCGCAAACGATCGAGCGGAGACAACCGCGGAGTGCGTCGCACATGAAGACCGCCGATCATAAGGCCGGGCATTATCAGAGCTTTCTGGCTCCGGCCGAACAAAGGCTCGTGCGCGCGATCGTGATCGAGCTGCCGGAATCCGTGACGCCTCTGCAGCTGACCCGCATCGGATTGTTCGGCGCCTGCGTCGCCGCCGTGGCGCTCATCGGCTGCCGCTGGTCGGCGCTGTGGATGCCATTGATTCCGCTCGGCGTCTTTCTCAACTGGTTCGGCGCCGCGCTGGACGGCCGGCTGGCGCTGCATCGCAAGACCGCCGATCCGCGGCTCGGCCTCGTCGAGCACACATTCGATCTCTTCTCGCAAATATTGCTGATCGTCGCCTTCGGCCTCTCGCCCTTCTTGTCGATCGAGTCGGCCTTCGTCGTCCTGATCTGCTATCTGCTCTTCTCGGCCTATACTTATATTCGCGCGATCGTCCGCCACGTTCAGCAAATGGCCTATATCGGCCTCGGCGCGACCGAATTCCGCCTGCTGATGGCGCTGTGGCCCTTCGCCGCCCACGCCATGGGAATAGACGAGACCAATGACGTCGGCGTGTCCCGGCTCGACGCCGCCATCATGATTTTGGCGGGCTTCGCCATTTGCGGGCTCGCGATCAAGGCGCTCTCCGACGCGCGCCGCGTCGCGATGGACGAGAGCGGCCGGGGCGTCTGAGCCCCGCCGCCCGCCGCGGCCATCTCCTCCAAAAAATCGGCTTTGGCTCGAAAGTCTTCGCGCGCCGGCGCGAACGTCGCTATGGACGCCTGCCGAGGAGAGAGGAAAATAGTTTCCGAGCATTTTCTGATTCGCGTCCCGTCGGCGTGCATGTTTTTCCCGCTGGCGAGACGATGCGGATAGAATTGTCTCGGCGGCCGAGACGGGAGAGACGGACCAAGATGAAACTCGATTCGAGAAGCTGGGCTTTGGTCGCGGGCTGCGCGCTCGTCGCGGCTGCAGGCGTGTTCGCTCTGAGCCAAGCCGGCTTTTTCTCGACGCCGGACCCCTCCTCGCTCTGGTCGTGGTCGCTCGACAATTGGGAGACGACGGCCGTCGGCGCCTCCGGTGAGCGCTTTCGCGTCGCCCATGAGCCGCTCGCCCTGGCGCGCAATCTGGCGCTGATCTCCGTCGCCTTCATCGGCGTCGTGCTGGGAACGCCGCGCGTGGTGGAGATCGTCACGCGCTCGGGGCGCGGCGGCGGCGCAGTCGCAGGAGGGGCGCCGGAGGATTTCGCCAAGACGCGGCGGCTGATCGACGGCGAGCTCGGCACGATTCTCACGCTGGTGCGCTCGCATCTCGACAGCAACAAGACCTATTCCGCGGCCCTTGTGAAAGGCCATAAGGAGCTCACCACGACGACGAGCCCGGATCAGATCCGCGCCGCCATCGTGCTGCTGATCGCCGAAAATCAAAAGATGCTGCGCGAGACCGAGGAGCATCAGCGCCGGCTGGAGGACTCGCAGCGGCAGATCACCGAATTGCGCGCCGAGCTGGCCGAGACGCAGGAGCTCAATGTCCGCGACTCGCTGACGCAAGTTTTCACGCGCCGCCATTTCGACGACACGCTGGCGCGCGAGGCGAAGATCGCGGCTTCGTCGGCGAGCTCCTTGAGCCTCATCATGGCCGATATCGATCATTTCAAGAAGATCAACGACGGCCACGGCCATCTCATCGGCGACGAGGTGCTGAAGAACTTCGCCAGGACGATGACCAAGCATGTCGAGGAGAAGGACACGGTCGCGCGCTATGGCGGCGAGGAATTCGCGATCATCATGCCCGCCGTCTCCTTCGCCGAGGCGAAAATGGCGGCCGAGCGCATTCGCGCCGAATTCGAGAATAAGAAATGGGCGATCAAGGGCGGCGCGCCGATCGGCCGCATCACCGCCTCCTTCGGCGTCGCCCAGCTGGCCCCGCATGAGAACGCCGAGAGCCTGATCCAGCGCGCCGACGCCAAGCTTTATGTCTCCAAATCGCGCGGGCGCAATCTCGTCACTGTCGACGCCGATCTCTCGCCCCGTTGAATATTTCGACCAGACTGGTAGATTTATCCGGCGTGGCGCGCGAGGCGCTTTTTTCCACCGAAGGCGACGAGCATGGAGACGAGCCGTTCCGGCGCTCCGGCCGACAGCGCGGCGACGATCGCCGAGCTTTTCTATCTGAAGCCGACCGACACAAAGCCGGTCTCCTATACATTCGAGCCGCCGCCGGGCGCGGGCTGGCAGAGCGGCGAATATTTGCCGCAGCAGACCAAGATCGCCGATGCGCGCCGCCACGCCGCGGACGCCGCCATCGATCGCGAAGGATTCCAGCTCCTCGAGGCGCCGACTCTGGTCGAGGATTTCTGGAGCGAGGCGCAATTGCGCGCGATCTATTATCCCGAGACCGAGGCGCTGCTGAAACGGGCGCTCGGCGCGCGCGACGTCCATATCTTCGACCATACGCTGCGCATGCGCATGCGCATGCGCCCCGGCCCAATGAGCTTTCGGCGCTCGGTCGACGGCTCGCCGCGTGAGCCCGTGGGCCGCGCCCATGTCGATCATACGCACCACTCCGCGCCCAAGCGCCTGCGCGAGATCATGGGGGATGCGGCCGAGCGCTTCTCGCGCCCACGCTTCGCCATCATCAATGTGTGGCGGCCTTTGTTCGGCCCGGTGGAGGATGCGCCGCTCGCCGTCTGCGACGCGCGCAGCGTCGCGCCGGGCGATCTCGTCGCCTGCGATCTCGTCTTCCGCGACCGGCGCGGCGAGACCTACGCCCTCGCCTATTCGCCGCAGCAGCGCTGGTTCTATTATCCGCGCATGCGGCGCGGCGAGGTTCTGCTGCTCAAATGCTATGATTCCCGCGCCGATGTGGCGCGCTTTTCGCCTCACACGGCCTTCGACGATCCGGCGACGCCGCAGGGCGCCCGCCCGCGCGAGAGCATAGAGCTGCGCTGCTTCGTCGCTTTCGACGACTGACCCTCGCCGCGCATGCGGCCGAGCCTCGAGGACGAAAAATGAACGATATTCCCTATCGCGCCGCGCTCATCGTCGGCGCCGGCTCTGGCGTCGGCGCCTCGCTGGCGCAGCGCTTTTCCGCCGCCGGGCTGAAAGTGGGCGTCGTCGCCCGCGACGCGCAGCGGCTCGCTCCCATCGCGGCGGCGACCGGCGCCGAGGGCTTTTCCGCCGACGCCACCGATCCCGCTTCGGTCGAGGCGCTGTTCAAAGCGGCGGAGGGCAAGCTCGGCGAGATCGACGTCGTCGTCTACAATGCCGGCGCGCGCATCCGCGGATCGCTCGCCGAGCTCGATCCGGAGGCTGTGCGGCGCGCTTTCGACGTCAACGCTTTCGGCGGATTTCTCGTCGCGCGCGAGGCGGCCAAGCGCTTCGAGAAGCTCGGGCGCGGCGCGCTCTTCTTCACCGGCGCGACCTCGAGCCTGAAGGCCTATGCGATCTCCGCCCCCTTCGCCATGGGCAAGTTCGCGCTGCGGGCGCTGGCGCAGAGCGCGGCGCGCGAATTGGGGCCGAAGGGCGTGCATGTCGCCCATGTCGTCATAGACGGCGTGATTCGCGACGCCGGCCGCGTCGATCCCGCCGACGCGACGCTCGAGCCCGACGCCATCGCCGACGCCTATGTCGATCTCTTGCGCCAAAAGCGCAGCGCCTGGTCCTTCGAGGTCGAGCTTCGGCCCTGGTGCGAGAAATTTTGACAAAAGCTGAATCTGCAGCGCGACAAAATGTCGCAAAGTGGACCAAGGCGTGTTATCGTGAGCCGTCGACCCAGGGCGAGCGCCCGCTAGGCACGGCGCGCTCGTCCCCATAACGACGAATAAAACGGGGAAAGCGCTCATGAACACGATTACGGCTATCCTATCGATCGTCGCGACCTGCGCCGCCGTCACTGCCGCGATCACCGCTTTCGCGAATATGTGACCCGAGCAGTCGTTCGGAGGGCCTGCGAGCGTTCGTTTCTTGCGCAGCCCCGCCTCACTCAGGTCTCGCCGACGCAGATGCGCCGGCGAGGCGCACGGCCGTCGCGGATCACTGAAACGCATCATCCGTCGATGGAGGACGTCAGTGGCGGCTGCAGAAGCCGAGCGCCTCCCGACGCGCTTTCAGCGCATCCGGCATCCGCCATCGGCACGCCGGTACAGCAATCGCCCACGCTTCGCGGTCGCGTGACCGCGACACGAGCAATTCCGCAAAAGTCAGTCGCGCCCGGCTCTCCATATCGGGAAAGCGATTATCGTCGAGACCGCCGTCGTCTCCGAGAAGAATATTCAGCTGCGCTTCGGCCGCTCCGGCGGCGCCGAGATCGATCAGCAGCGTGGCATAAGCAAAGCGCGCCCTCGGGTCATGCCGGAACTGCGCATATCCCGCCAGAAGCAGCACGGCCGCCAACGCGCCTGCGGCCTTCGCCGGATGTTGTCGCACCGATCCGAAGGCCCGGCGCGACCAATTGGCCGCTTCGTCCCGAACAATGTCGGACCAGCTGCGAAAATCGCGCGCCTTTCCGTAGACGAGCGCCCCCTCCATCGCCGCGATCTTTCGCGTGACGGCGCCCTTCGGGTCCGCGATGGTCACGATCTTGAATCCGTCTTCCGGCATCGCATTGAGGATCGCGTTCAGCTGATCCTGCGTCGGCCGGAGCGACCGAGCGTAAGCGACGACGGCGACATAATTCGCAAGCCCGGGCGAAAGCTTCAGCCTCCGTCCGACGAGCCAGACGCTGGCGACGGGAAGATCGGCGAGCGTCGCTCGCAGACGCTCGAGCTCGGCGGCGCCCAGACCATGATCGATAAAATCATCGGTCGGCAGGACGTTGGAACGCTCGGCTTCCGCCGCGCTCCGACGCTGGTCGGCCTCCTGCACCGTCTCGACATAGCGGAGGCCCCGCTCGATGTCGCGACGATCGAGGAAATAGGAGGCGAGAATGCGCGCCCCCGGCTCTCGCGCGTCGGGCGACAGCTCCATCGCACGTTCTATGTCCAGAACGCCGTCGTGGTCGCCATCGGCGAGACGCAGCCTTCCGCGCATGAACAATGACGGAGCATGATCCGGCTGGCGCGACAGAGCCGCCTCGACCAAAGGCCGCGCCTGTTCCCGCCCCTCGGCCTCCTCGATCAGCGCCGCATAGTCGAGCAATCCGCTCTCATCGAGCGCGTCGACGCTGCCGCTATATTCGGAAACACGCTCCGCGAGCTTCTGATGACGCTCGCGCGCCAGCGACCATTGCTCCCTTATCGCGCTCGACCATTTCGAATTGGCCTCGGCGACGAGACTCTCGCGCAGCTCTCCGAGCAGGAGCTCGCCTGCGGAGCGCTGAAGAAGCGCGGGCGGCCGCGGTGTCTCGCCGAGCGCTTGCAGCCGATCGGCGACGCAAGGATGAGTATCCGCCAGCGACGTCCGACGCGCGAGGACGCGCCGCATCGACGCCTCGATCTCGGCGGGCGAGATTCGCCGGAGCGCCAGCAGAGAGCGCGTGAAAGAATCGCTCGGCGGCTCGCTATCGGCCCCGGCCTCACGGAACAAGGCGGGCCAAAATTCGTTCTGGAGATGGTCGTGGAACACGTCCGAAGCCAAAAGCGCATGCGCGCCCACGGCCGCTCCGACGACCGCCGCGCCGGCGCGGTCCGCGTCATATTCATTGGCGCGCGCCAGCACGAAACTATAGGCGTTGAAATAGGGCGCATACCAATTCAGAAAACGCGTGAAGACGCCGCTCATGAAATTGCCGCCGCCGGACAGCGCCTCGAGAATGCGCGGCCACGCTTGGCGAATGCGATAGATCCAATTTCGAAAACGCGTCTGCTTGCCAGAGAGATGACCGAGCTCGTGGCCCAGAACGAAATCGAGCTCCTCGGGGGTCACGGCTTCGAGAAAAGGCAGGCCGATCACCAGATGATTGCGCGGCCGACCGAACACGCCGAAGCTCGGAACCTGCATCACCCCGACATTGAAACTGCCGACATCGACGACGACGCGATGAATGGGCGACGCCATCAGCTTCGCGCGCGCTTCGTCTATTCGCGAGAAAAATCGCGGCGCGGATTCGCGGGTGATCTCGAAGCCCTGTGGCGGCTCGATCCGAACCAGCAGCGAGCGGCACAGCAGCCAGGCGATCACCGTCGGAAACAAGGCGAATTTGATCACCGGAAGGTGATTATGCGCAAAAGCGTCGTAGAACAGCAGCAGGCCCGCGCCCGCCGAAAGCAGCAGGATCGAGGCGATGAAGGCGAAGCCGAGCGTCGCCAGCAGGAAGACGCGGATGCGATAGGCGCGCGGGTTGCGCTCGGCCAATCGCTCGCAAGCGAAGACGAGCTTCTCGAATTTGAGCAAATCATGCATGAAAAAACGTTTCGGAAAAATGGGTTGCCGCATGGGCGCGCGCGCCGGAATGGCCTCCGACATCGTCGCCCCGGCGCCGAGACTAGCCGAGCCTCGGCGATTTGCAACCTCGCTCTCCAGAGTGTTTTCGAACGAAGTGGGGAAGAGGTTCGCGTGAAGAAAACACGACCGAGATCAGATTCAATCTGGTTCGATGTGAACCGGAATGACTCTAGGGAATTTCTTCCACATCCGCGAGCCAAGCCGCGGCGCTCGAATCGCTGGGCGCGCGCCAGTCGCCGCGCGGCGATAGAGAGCCTCCGGAACTGACCTTCGGTCCATTGGGCAGCGCCGAGCGCTTGAACTGGCTGGTCGCGAAGAAGCGCCGCGCGAAGACGCCGAGCCAATGCTTGATCTCCTCGACGTCATAGGCGCGGCGTTCATTAGCCGGAATATCGACGGGCCAGCGCCCGGCCGCGGCGTCGCTCCAGGCGTGAAAGGCGAGGAACGCCGTCTTGGACGGCGCGAAGCCGTAGCGCGTCGTGTAGAAGAGATTGAAGTCCTGCAGTGCATAGGGACCGACGACATCCTCCGTGCGCTGCACGCTCACGCCCGGCACCAGCTCCGGCGAAATTTCCGTGCCGAGAATGTCGCGCAGCACGGCGACCGTCTCGGCGCCGAAATGAGCGTCGCGCGCGCACCAGCGGATGAGATGCTGGATCAGCGTCTTCGGCACCGAGGCGTTCACATTGTAATGCGACATTTGATCGCCGACGCCATAGGTGCACCAGCCGAGCGCGATCTCCGAGAGATCGCCTGTGCCGAGCACCAGCGCGTCGTGTCGATTGGCGAGGCGGAACAAAAGAGAGGTGCGCGCGCCGGCCTGCACATTCTCGTAAGTCGTGTCATAGACGGGCTCGCCTCGCGCGGCGGGATGGCCGATGTCCTCCAGCATCTGCCGGCAGGCGGCCGTCACATCGATCTCCTGCGCGGAGACGCCGAGCGCGCGCATCAGCCGCCAGGCGTTGGCCTTGGTGCGGTCGGTGGTGGCGAAGGCCGGCAGCGTATAGGCGAGAATATTCTCGCGCGGCAGGCCGAGCGCGTCGAAGGCGGTGACGGCGACCAGCAGCGCATGAGTCGAGTCGAGCCCGCCGGAGACGCCGATGACGAGGCGCTGAAAATTCGCCGCCGCGAGCCGCTGGCGCAGGCCGTGCGACTGAATATTGAAGGCCTCGAAGCACAATTCTGCGAGGCGCGCCTCGTCATCCGGCACGAAGGGAAAGCGCGCCACCTCGCGCAGCAGGCCGAGATTCTTGTCGCGCGGCGCGTGCAGCTCGAAGGCGATGCGGCGAAAGCTGGTCGCGCCCGCCTCTATGTCCGCGCAATCGCCGAAAGTGACCTGGCGCATGCGCTCGGCGGCGAGCGTCCCTAAGTCGATGTCGGCGAGAATCAGCTGCGGCTCATCGGCGAAACGCTTCGCTTTGGCGAGCAGCGCGCCATTCTCATAGATCATCGCCTCGCCGTCCCAAGCGAAATCGGTGGTCGACTCGCCCTGCCCCGCGGCCGAATAGAGATAGGCGGAAAGGCAGCGCGCCGAATGGGCGGCGCAGAGCGTCGCGCGATAATCGGATTTGCCGACGATCGCATTGCTGGCCGAGAGATTGAGCAGCACGGTCGCGCCGGCGAGCGCCGCCCGCGTCGAGGGCGGGATCGGAACCCAAACGTCCTCGCAAATTTCCGTATGGATCACGAGGCCGGGAAAATCGCTCGCCTCCAGCAGCACGTCGGAGCCGAAAGGCGCAGTCTGGCCGGCGATCTCCATGTCCTCGCCGGCGATAAAGGCGCCGGAAGCGAAATGGCGCTTCTCGTAGAACTCGCGATAATTGGGCAGATAGATTTTCGGCGTGACGGCGAGGATCTCGCCGCGCCGCAGGATCACCGCGCAATTATAGAGACGCCCGCGCCAGCGCAGCGGCGCGCCCACCGCGATCAGCGGCTGCAATGCCCGGCTCGCCTCCAGCAATCGCCCGATCGCCGCTTCCACGGCGTCCAGCAGCGCCGTCTGATGCAGGAGGTCGTCGATGGCGTAGGAGCTGAGCCCGAGCTCGGGGAAAAGAACCAGCGACGCGCCTTTCGCGTCCGCCTCGCGGGCCATGTCGATCGTGCGCGCGACATTGAAAGCGGGATCGGCGACGCGCGTGCGCGGGCCAGCCACGGCGACGCGAACGAAGCCATGCGAATGGAGCGAGAAGAAAGGATGCGTCATGCGCGCGATTATAGGGCCGCGGCGGCCATGACGTGAAGGCGCGGCGGCGCGCCTAATTCACTGAGATTAGTTTCGGTGAGATTATTTCGACCATGCGTCCAGCGCATCGGCGAAGACGCGCTCGCCGCCGGGGCCTTTCTCGAGCGAGATCGTCGCCGCACGGCCGTCCTCGAGCTGCAACGGCAGATCGAGCACCATGGGGGAGCGCAGCAGCACGACATTGCGCGCCTCGCGATTGCCGCGCAGCAGGCCGATGAGAAAGGCGTTGTCGGTGATCGGCACGGGAACGCCGGCGACCTGCTCGCCCGACTGCGCCTCCGGCCGGCGCATCTGAATCGGCCCGATCGCCTTTATGCGCTTCAGCTCATTGCCCGCCCCGAGATTGAACGACAGATTCACCGTATGCGAGGCCGAGAGCGTCGGATCGAGATTCTTCTGAATGACGATCGTCGTCTTCAGCTTGGCGGTCGGGAAATCGATCTCGCCGCGGATCGCCGGCGAGACCGGCTGGCCCGGTCCGGCCGGCATGCTGTCCAGCCGCCAGACGACGGTGCCGGGGAATGTCTTGACCTTGGCGGCCTCCTCCGGCGCGGCGACCCAGAGCTCGGCCTTTTGCGCGACGGCGACCGGCTGGCTCCGCTGCTCCGAGGGCGCGCGCGACGGCGGCGGCGGCGACGCGTCGCTCTCGCCGCCGATGCGATCGGCCAGCTTGCCGCCCTCGCCGCTCTCCACGGCGGAAGGCTCCGGCTGCAGCTTGGCGAGATCCTCCGGCCGCTCGCGGAATTGAAGCGCCAGAACGGCGACCAGCGCCACCACAGCGGCGAGCACGCCGCCGATGACGATGACGCGGCGCGAGACGCTGGTGGGCTCCGGCAGAGGCGGCAGCGGCGCGGGAGGCCGCTGCGGCTGCGTCGGCGCGTCCTCCAGTGAAGCGGGCTTTTCGGCCGACGGCGCTTTCTCGGCGAGAGGCGCGTTCTCGACGGGGACAGGCTTTTCCGGCTTCGGCTCGACGGGCTCCGCGCTTTTGAGCGGCTCTTTCGTCTCCGGCTCGGGAGCGCGCTTCTCCTTGGGCGCCGGCGCGGCGACGGGCTCTCGCCCGCTCTGCTCGCGGACGACCTCGAGCTCGAGGCGCGCGATGGCCTCGTCCAAAGCGCGGCCTTCGGCCTCTATATCCTCCTCGGCGACGGGAGGCTGAATGCTGCGAAGCTGGTTGAACAGCGCCTTGCGGGCTCGTTCATAGACCGCTTGCCGCGATTCCGGCGCGGATTGCGGCAGAGCGGCGACCGCGCGGGCGAGCAGCGAATAATAGTCGGCCATGGGGCTTCTAAGACCACCTCGGGCGATTCTCGTCAATCCTCGAAAGGATTACGCACGAGAATCGTGTCATCGCGCTCGGGGCTTGTGGAGAGGAGCGCGACCGGAGCGCCGATCAATTCCTCGATGCGGCGCACATATTTGATGGCCTGCGCCGGGAGATCGGCCCAGGAGCGGGCGCCGCCCGTCGTTCCCTGCCATCCCTCGATCGTCTCATAGACCGGAACCACCCGCGCCTGCGCCGATTGCGAGGCCGGCAGGCGATCGATGCGGACGCCGTCCAAGAGATAATGGGTACACACTTCGATCGTCTCGAGACCGTCGAGAATATCGAGCTTGGTCAAAGCGATCCCGTCGATGCCGGAGGTCTTCACGGCCTGGCGCGTCAGCACGGCGTCGAACCAGCCGCAGCGCCGCCGGCGCCCGGTGTTGGTGCCGAACTCATGGCCGCGGTCGCCGATCAGCGTGCCGATCTCGTCGTGCAGCTCAGTGGGGAAAGGCCCGCCGCCGACGCGCGTCGTATAGGCTTTGGCGATGCCGAGCACATAGCCGATCGCCCCCGGTCCGAGGCCGGAGCCGCTGGCCGCCGAGGCGGAGACCGTGTTGGAGGAGGTCACATAAGGATAAGTGCCGTGGTCGACATCGAGCAGCACGCCCTGCGCGCCCTCGAACAAAATGCGCTTTCCGGCGCGGCGGAGATCCTCGAGCAGCTCCCACACCGCATCCATGTAAGGCAGCACCTGCGGCGCGACGGAGAGCAGCTCGTCGCGCACGCTCGCCGGCTCGATCTCGGCCAAGCCGAGGCCACGCCGCAGCGGATTGTGATGGGCGAGCAGGCGGGTGATCTTTTCGTCCAGCGTATCCGGCTCGGCGAGGTCCATCAGGCGGACCGAGCGGCGGCCGACCTTGTCCTCATAGGCGGGGCCGATGCCGCGCTTGGTGGTGCCGATCTTCACGCCATTGCCGGACGCCTCCTCGCGATAGGCGTCGAGCTCGCGATGCAGCGAGAGGATGAGCGGGGCGTTCTCGGCGATCTTGAAATTCTCGGGGCCGATCTCGACGCCCTGCTCGCGCAGTCGCTCGATCTCGCCGACGAGAAAATGCGGATCGACGACGACGCCATTGCCGATGACCGAGAGCTTGCCCGGCCGCACTATGCCCGATGGCAGCAGCGCGAGCTTATAGGTCACGCCATTGATGACGAGCGTATGGCCCGCATTGTGGCCGCCCTGGAAGCGCACCACCACATCTGCCTCGAGCGAGAGCCAATCGACGATCTTGCCCTTGCCTTCGTCGCCCCATTGGGCGCCGACCACGACTACATTCGCCATGGCGCTTCAGTCTGCTTTCTCGCGTGAGCCCAAGAAAAAACCCCGGCGGGTAACGCCGGGGCTCGTTACGGCAATCGTTTAGCGCAAATCGCGGAAAGGGTCAAAGGCGGCTCGCGCGTGGGGCCGGCCGGACGCAGAAGGCCTGAGCGCGAACGCCGGATCAGAGGCGGCCGCTCTCGCGCCTCGGCGGCTGTGGCTCTTCCCCTTTGATCGTCGTGCGGGTCATCAATCTCCCACTCTCTGGATCATAGGGGGTCACGCGATGCATCACGCCGGTATTGTCCCAGATCAGCAGATCGC
Source organism: Methylosinus sp. R-45379 (assembly GCF_001644125.1). Classification (NCBI taxonomy): domain Bacteria; kingdom Pseudomonadati; phylum Pseudomonadota; class Alphaproteobacteria; order Hyphomicrobiales; family Methylocystaceae; genus Methylosinus; species Methylosinus sp. R-45379. The sequence goes on along the minus strand of NZ_LUUM01000179.1, from coordinate 21,808 downwards.
CGACCTCCCAATGGTGCCGATAGACGTAGCGAGGCTGGGTCGCCCATTCCATCAGCTCGCGCAGCAGCATGCGGCCTTCATCCGTGTCGGCGCCGTCCACATGCGAGGCTGTGCAGCCGAGCATGAGCGATTTGCGGCCCGATTTTTTGGTCCAGACCAGCGGATGGACCTTGGGCGCATGGCTGCGCCATCGACGCAGCTCCTCATAGGAGGGCGTAGGATTGACCAGCCATTGCGCCGTCTCGACATTGTGGACCACATTAAGATCGCCGACAGACTTCTTCACCGAGTCCGGCATTTCCTCCCAGGCGACGCAGCTATTGCAGAATTCCGTCTGCCCTCCCGTCGCGGACAGCCGCTTCGCATTGAGGACAGAGGCGGCGGTCGGCGCATCGTCGGCGGCGCCGTCTATGTGCCAATGGAAGGAGCCCTTCAGATATTCGGCCGCGGCGGGGTTCGCCGCCTTGTCGAGCGTTATCCGCAACAGGCCGTCGTCGCCCTGCGGCAAAAGCTCGCCGATCGTTCGGGTGAAGGCGCGCTGCTGCGCATCGTCGAGATGGAGCCCGCGAAAGACGAGGACGCCGCGTCGCTCCAAAAGATCGAGAATCTCTGCCGCATGACGTCCGCTCATCAGAGCCGCGACATCGATCGCGACCTCGGAGCCGATATGCGGCGTAAGATCCAGAACCTCCAATTTCGCTTCGGCCGAGGGCGACCTCATGGGATGATTCTCCGAGCGGCTGCGAGCCAGAGGGTCGGATCGGCGAGCCTGCCCGGCTCGAGATAGGGCGCGGAGGCGAGCCGGCATCGGCCTCCTCTTCGTCCGAGGCGGGCGCTCGCCCTTCGCCTCACTGCGGCAGGATTAGCACCCGCATTAAAAACCGTCTAGATGGTTTGTTTTTGTGGCAGCCCTTTTCCTGCGGGCTTTCTCACATAAAATCAGCCCGCTGCTACTCTCTCGGCCCAGACGGCGCCGGGGAGCCATCGGCATTTTCGGACAGCTCGTCCCAAGAGGCCTCGTCCAGCAGGCGCTCGAACAAGCGGTCGCGCTCCTCCTCGCCGAGCGGGCACAGGCCCAGCAGGGCGCTCAACGCCAAGCCGCGCGCCGCCGCCCAGCGCAGCAGCGCCAAATCCGGATCTTTCGCCTCCGCCTTGATCGCCTCCAAGGATTCAGCATCGTTCTCGCGCGTGATGGCGAGTAGGCTCGGATCCTGCCCGAGGGCGCCGAAAATGGCGAAAGCCACGGAACGCGGCTCGATCAGCGTTTGGCGCAGCGTCGCAATTTGCGCGGCGAGGCGGGGCGCGGCCTGCCCGGCGCCGTGCTCGGCCATATAGGCGCGCGAAAAATCCGCGAAATATTCGATTTGATGCTCGAGCAGAGCCTTGAGCACGGCCTCCTTGGTACGGAACTGATGCATCAGCCCGCCCTTGCTGACGCCGCTCTCGCGGGCGATCGCGTCGAGCGTCAAGCGCCCCGGCCCGTCGCGCGCGATGATCGCCAGCGCGGCCTGGATGACCGCCCTGCGGGTTCGTTGCGACCTCGACGCATTATCCATGGCCCCTCGCGTGATCTGCGCCCGCGCCACAGAGTCGGCGCTCTCTCACATATAGCGCGCTACGCGATCCGATTGGACCGCAGAGCGCCAATATTGGAGCGGTTCCATTCGACCGAAAAGCGAAACATCACGGAAAACACTTACCGAAGGCCGCGAGCAGCCGTGGATCGCCGCGCAGCCTGATCTCGAGCGTGACCAGCGCCCATAGCAGGCTCCGCTCCTTGCGCAGAAAGCGCAGCCAGCTCTGCGCATCCGCGCGGATCACGAGATCCGCCTTTCCGATCAGCCCCTCCCCGACCTCGAGCCGGCCATTGTCGATGCGCACGGTGAGGTCCTTGCGCTCCGCGCCGCTGAAGGCGAAATGATAGACCGCCGAGAGGCCGGCAGCGCGCTTCTTCTGAAACCGCAGCGACAGGCCGCGCGCGAAGCTCGCTATGGAGGCGGCGCGCATGCCATTGGCGACGCGCTTCACCCTCTTGTGCGGAAAGCGCCGCTTCACATAATCCTCGGCGTCAGATAGCGGCGTCACATAGATCGTCTCCTTCTTCTTCTTCAGCGGATCGACGATGCTCTGCAGAAAACCGCTTCGATCGCCGCGATAGGCGCCGATCACATCCTCGCCCGCCGGACAGACCGCGAGACAATAGGCGGCCTTGTAATTCGGCCCATAGGCGAGGCTCTGCCACATGGAGACGCTCTCCGCATCCTCGACCTTCTCGCGATAGCCGGCGGCGCTTTTCGCATCGGCGATCGTCTCCACCCAATCCATGAAGCCGCCCATGAACTCGCGATAATTATGCGTGTAGCAGGCGGCAAAATCGAAGCCGCCGTCCGGCGCTATCGCGCCCGTCGGACAGACGGCGACGCAGAGCTTGCAGGAGAGACAGGGATTGTAATCGAGCGGGCGCGAATAGGAATCGAGCGCGACATCGACGACCACCGTCCCGAGCAGAATGAAATTGCCGAATTTCGGATGAATGACATTGCGATGCACGCCCATCTTGCCGAGCCCGGCGGCGACGGCGACGGGCTTATGCGAGACGACCCACATTTTGGCTGGCCAGCGCGCCGCCTCCATCGGAAAGGCCATTGCAGGATAGGCGGCGCGCACGCCCATATCCTCGAGCTTTCGCGTCAGCCGATGCGACACCGCATCGGTCTCGTCGCCGACGCGGTGAAACTCCACATTGGCCAGCGAGCGCGCCGGGCTGCGGATATTCTCGCGATTCATCCGCATCACGAAAGAGACGAGCGTTCGCGCATAGGGAAAGGCGGCGAGAATCTCCGCGCGCTCGAAAGCGATCGCCGGATCGTCGATGGAGACGAAGCCGACATCATCCGCGCCGGCGGAAAGCGCCATCTCGCGCAAGCGTCGCGCCTCGAACGGTTCTCGCGCCGGCGGCGAAGCGATCTCATGAGCCTGCATAGACATGTGCATATGCCCCTTTTTGCGCGTGAGCCGTGCGATGCGCGCGCCTCACGAAAACTGGACCGCGAGCCTTCAGGCACGCTCTCGTTCGCCAAAGATACGCGTCAATCGTCCTGAACCGCCGCGGCGAGCGCGCGCAACTCGCCGACGAGATGCGCCAATCTCTCGGCGCCGAATTTCTCTTCCGCCTTGGTTTGCGCCGCGCGCCACAGCGGCAGCGCTACGGCCAGAGTGGCGCGGCCCTGCTTGGTCAGCGTCACCTCGCGCGTGCGGCGATCCTCGCCGGCCTTCACGCGCAACAGCCCGCGCTTTTCCATCACCGCCAGATTGCGCGCGAGCGCACTGCGATCCAGAACGAAAACCTCCGCCAGCTTGCTGACTGTCCAACCTTCCGCCAGCGAGCAGGCGACGAGCAGCGAATATTGCGTCGGCTCGAGATCGAGCCCGGAAAGACTCTCCGCATAGAGCTTGCCGACCGCGCGCGCCGCGCGTCGCACATTCGCGACCGCGCAGGTCGCGGCGCAGGCTCTGACTTCGGCCGGATCGGGCTCGCTCATAAGATAGATGCATATGCCCCTATCGTGCCGACGTCAAGCGCGAGCGTCCACGCGATCGACGAGCGAAGGCTCAGAACGGCAATGGCGCGCGGTCCGGCTCCACCCAGGCCCGTCGGGCGGCGACGCTGAACAGAGTCTCGCGACTCCAATAGGACAAGAGCCAGTCTGGATGACCGAGCGGCGAGGCCATGAGCGATAGAAGCACCGCATGAAGCGGCGCATCCGGGGAGTGAGCGCGCAAATGTTCGGCGGCGGCCCGCATCGACGCGAGCGTGATGGTGTGGTGATAGCCGCTCGCATCCGTATTGGCCGTGTTCGTCGCCTCATTGTAGCGCGTTATGATTTCGCGGATTTCCAGGGGCGTCGCGAGGTCGGGCCGGTTCCGCAAAAGCCATAGCGCCGTCGCGAAATGCGCCGCATGGGTCCATTCCGCCTTCGGCAAGCTTCGATCGATCACTTTCGAAGCGAGCCGCTCGATCGCATCGTCCTCGGATAAAGCCATCGCATCTGGTCCTCTATGAGGAGCCGCCCGTCCATCGTCACGAGCGTCGCGACGAAATCACGTCACCACCGTCAGCTTGCGCGCGGCGCGCGTCACGCCCGTATAGAGCCAGCGCGCGCGATGCTCACGAAAGGCGAAGGACTCGTCGAACAGCGCGACATCGTCCCATTGCGAGCCCTGCGACTTGTGCACGGTGAGGCAATAGCCGAAATCGAACTCATCCGAATCCTTGCGCTGCGCATAAGGAATCTCGGCGTCGCCGCCTTCGAAGAATTGCGGCAGCACGCCGACGCGCTGGAATTTCCCCGCCGTCTCCTCCGGCTCGACCAGCAGGCGCACCTTGCCGCGCCGCACCGCGCCGGCGCTCTTCACCTTGAACAGCGCGCCATTGAGCAGGCCCTTCTTGCGATTATTGCGCAGACAGACCAGCTTCTCGCCCGATTGCGGCAGCGAGCCCGTGAAGCCGCGCAATTGCCGCAGGCGATTATTATAGGCGCGGCGCGTGCGATTGAGGCCGACGAGCACCTGATCGGCATTGGTGATGAGCGCGGGATCGAGCGCGTCGCGCCGCACCACCTGCGTCTCGCCATAGACGCCGTAATCGAGCCGCCCGCCCTCGCGAATGATCATGGAGAGGCGCACGATCGGATTATCCGCCGCCTGGCGATGCACTTCCGTCAGCATCACATCCGGCTCGGCCTCGGTGAAATAGCCGCCCCCCTTCACCGGCGGCAATTGCGCCGGATCGCCCAGCACCAGCACTTTCTTGCCGAAGGAGAGAAGATCGCGGCCCAATTCCTCATCGACCATTGAACATTCGTCGATGATGATGAGCTTGGCTTTCGCCGCGTCGCTGTCCTCGTTCAGCTCGAAAGCCGGCTCCTCCGTCTCCGTATCGGTGGCGCGATAAATGAGGCTGTGAATGGTGCGCGCGTCCTTGCACCCCTTCGAGCGCATCACCAGCGCCGCCTTGCCGGTAAAAGCGCCGAAGGCGACATCGCCATCGACGCTCTCGGCGATATATTGCGCCAGCGTCGATTTGCCCGTGCCGGCATAGCCGAACAGACGAAACAGCTGCGCCTTTCCGTCCTTCAGCCATGCGGCGACGGCCGAGAGCGCGCGCTCTTGTTCGTTGGTCCAGACGGGCATGGGAAATTTTTCGACTCGATCGATTGTATCGCGGCCAGGATGGCGGAAGTGGCGGAGTGCGGCAAGTGTCAAAACAATTCCCCGCGCCGAATGGACGCCCGCACCGCCCTTGACAAGCTGGTCCCGGGAAAATCAAATAGTTCAGGTTCAACAAAAATAGATTGAGAGCGGCCATGCGAAGTCTGTGGTGCGGAATAGCTATGCTTTTTGTGACTCCTCTACACGCCGACCCTGTCGATTTCGACGCGTTCTTCAACGAAGCAGCGAGCTGCCGTCAATCACAAGCTTTCACGACTCTCCATAAAAATATCGGAAATCGCTACGGCAATGACGCAGACTCCAAGAATACGAAAGTAAACCAGTCGGTTAGCGTAAAAATTCCTCCCGAGATAAGAGCCGGAATTGGCAAAGCGCGATCCGTCAACAAGGGAGAATATACGCAGGTCGTGGTGCCGCTGGACGGATTTTGGCGAGGACTCAAGTTGCAAGAGCTGGAGTTCGCAGTGGGAAATGAAAACGGCGTACAGCAATGGCGGATTCGATTCTCGGAACCGCGTTCCGCGGTGCTCCGCGTTTTCGGAACCGAAGTTTCGGCGGCAAACCGCGCTCTAAAGACGGACCCGGAGAGCGCTCCCTTTGGTCATTCCGCCAAAATTCCGAAGGGATCCAGCGGCGAAATCGTCTGTGACTTTTCGACCTGATCAATAACGGAGACGAACGAGAGATCGCCTATCTGGGCGTTCCCTTCACCAACTTCGCTATTTGTTCAGCTTCCCCTTCACGACCTTCGTCCCCGCCTTGCCCGCCATCGACCGCGGCGCGGGACGCGACAGCGGCCGCGCTTCGCCGCCGCCGAAATTATGCGGACCCATATCGGCGTCGGTCGGCTTATGCGCGCGTGTGCCGGAGATCGCAGGCGCCTCCCCTCCCCTTCCGCGCGGACGCATCAGCGGATTGGCCTCGGCGAGCAACTCGGCGCGTTGCAGGCGGGAAATCTCGTCGCGCAGCCTTGCCGCCTCCTCGAAGGCGAGATCGGCGGCGGCCGCCTTCATGCGCTTCTCGAGATCGGCGAGCGTCGCCTGCATATTGTGGCCCGGCGCCAGCTCGGAGAGGCCGGCGTCCACCGTCACATGATCCTGCTCGGCGAGCGAGCCGAGAATATCGGCGATGTCGCGCTTTATGCTCGCTGGCGTGATGCCATGCTCGGCATTATAGGCCTGCTGCTTGGCGCGGCGGCGGTCGGTCTCGTCCATGGCGCGCTGCATGGAGCCGGTGATGTGATCCGCATAGAGGATCACGCGTCCGTCGACATTGCGCGCAGCGCGGCCGATCGTCTGCACCAGCGAGGTCTCGGAGCGCAGGAAACCTTCCTTATCGGCGTCGAGAATAGCGACGAAGCCGCACTCTGGAATGTCCAATCCCTCGCGCAGAAGATTAATGCCGACCAGCACGTCGAAGGCGCCGAGCCTGAGATCGCGAATGATCTCGATACGCTCGATCGTGTCTATGTCCGAATGCATGTAGCGCACGCGCACGCCATTCTCATGCAGATATTCGGTCAAGTCCTCCGCCATGCGCTTGGTCAGCACGGTGACGAGCGAGCGATAGCCCGCGTCACTCACCGCCTTCACCTCGCCGAGAAGATCATCGACCTGCGAGCGCGCCGGACGTATCTCCACCGGCGGATCGATAAGGCCGGTCGGACGAATGACCTGCTCGACGAAGACGCCGCCCGTGCGCTCCATCTCCCAATTGCCCGGCGTCGCCGAGACGGCGACCGATTGCGGGCGCATCGCGTCCCATTCCTCGAAGCGCAGCGGACGATTGTCCATGCAGGACGGCAGGCGAAAGCCATATTCGGCGAGCGTCGCCTTGCGGCGAAAGTCGCCCTTATACATGGCGCCGATCTGCGGAATGCTCACATGGCTCTCGTCGGCGAAGACGATGGAATTGTCCGGCAGATATTCGAACAGAGTCGGCGGCGGCTCACCGGGCCTACGCCCGGTGAGATAGCGCGAATAATTCTCGATGCCGGCGCAAGAGCCGGTCGCCTCCATCATCTCGAGATCATAGCGCGTACGCTGCTCCAATCGCTGCGCCTCGACGAGACGTCCGGCGTTGTTCAGCTCGCCGAGCCGCCCGCGCAATTCGTCCTTGATCGCTTTGATCGATTGCAGCAGCGTCGGACGCGGCGTCACATAATGCGAATTGGCGTAGACCTTCACGAATTCCAGGTCCTGCGTCTTCTTGCCGGTGAGCGGATCGAACTCGCAGATCGACTCGACCTCATCGCCGAAGAAGGAGACGCGCCAGCCGCGGTCTTCATAATGGGCCGGGAAAATATCGACCGTATCGCCGCGCACGCGAAATGTGCCGCGCGTGAAATCGGAGCCGATACGGCGATATTGCAGAGCGACGAGATCAGTGACCAGCTGACGCTGCTCCAGCTTCTCGCCCATGCTGACGCCGAATGTCATCGCCGTATAGGTCTCGACCGAGCCTATGCCGTAGATGCAGGAGACAGAGGCGACGATGATGACGTCGTCGCGCTCGAGCAGCGCGCGCGTGGCGGCGTGGCGCATGCGGTCGATCTGCTCATTCACCGAGGATTCTTTCTCGATGTATGTGTCGGTGCGCGGCACATAGGCCTCGGGCTGATAATAATCGTAGTAGGACACGAAATATTCGACGGCGTTGTTGGGGAAGAAGCTTTTGAACTCGCCATAGAGCTGGGCCGCGAGCGTCTTATTGGGCGCCAGCACCAGCGCCGGCCGCTGCGTGCGCGCGATCACCTGCGCCATTGTGAATGTCTTGCCGGAGCCGGTGACGCCGAGCAGCACCTGATCGCGTTCATTCGCCTCTATGCCGGCGACCAGCTCCTCGATCGCCTGCGGCTGGTCGCCGCGCGGCTGATAATCGGAAACGAGATCGAATTTGACGCCGCCTTCGCTCTTTTGCGGCCGCTCCGGCCGATGCGGCGTCCAGGGCTTTTTCTCGCGCAGATTGGGATCGCCGAGCTTCAGCAGCTGCTCGAGACTCTCCATCGTCGCCGACACGCCGCCCGCGCCGCCGAGATCGAGCCGTTCGGCCAGCTCCCCATCGACCGAGCCGGCGTCATAGGCCGCCTGCGGCGCCTCCTCGAAGCCGGCCTGCCGCTCGGCGAGGCCGGGATTGAGCAGCGCCTGCAAATGCGGCGCGATCGGCGACACCTCGGGCTTGGCGGCCTTGGCGCGCGTCGGGCGAGCAGGGTTTTTCGGCTTTTTCGGAGCAGAGGCCATGGCCGCGAATATGGCCCCGGAATCACGAGGATGGAAGCGCGAAGAAACGCCCCGCGCCACCGCCGGCGCTACAGGCCGCCCAAAAGCTTGGCGAGCAGCCGGTCGAGAGTCTTCTGCTCGTCTTCCGTCAGCGCGGACAAGATCGTAGCTTCGGCCTTCACATGGCGGGGCAAGACCTCGTCGATCAGCGACCTCCCCTGCTCGGTCAGCCCCACCAACGCGGCGCGCCGATCCGTCGGATGCTTGACGCGCGCCACATGGCCGGCTTTTTCCAGCCGATCGATACGCGCCGTCATGCCGCCAGAGGAGATCATCGTCGCCTCATAGAGCGCCGTGGGCGTCAGCGCATAGGGCGGGCCGGCGCGGCGGAGCGTCGCCATTACGTCGAAATCCCCATTCTGCAAGCCGAAAGCGGCGAAGACGGGAGCGAGCCGGTCGCGAGAGATCCGCGACGCCAGCTCGAGCAGCCGACCCAGCGCCTCCATCGGAAAAGTGTCCAAATCGGGCCTTTCGCGGCTCCATTGCCGAGCGGCCAGCGCAGCGCGGTCCTGGTTCATTTTGTGAGTCCGTCCATATATCTTGACATAAAGATACTTATCATCGAGATATTATCCCCCGAATGAATTTGCCGCAAGCGCGCCTCGCCTCCCTTGAAATTGCGAGTGAACACATGACCGTCCCAGCCGATATCGCCGCCGCCGCCGCTTCCGAAACCCGCGCCCGAAACGAGGGGCATGGCTTCACCCTGATCGCGATCCTGTGCCTCGCGCTCAATCTCCGGCCGGTCATGGCCGGACTCGGGCCGATTCTCGACATTATCGAAAATTCCGCGGGGCTGTCTTCGGCGCAAGCCGGACTGCTCACGACCTTGCCGGTGTTTCTTATGGGCGTCGGCGCATTTGTAGGACGGCGTCTGACGCGGCTTCTCGGCGCGAAGACCGGCGTCGCGATCGGAATCGCGATCATTTCCCTCGCCTGCGCGAGCCGATCGGAATGGGCCGACGCCGCCGGAATGCTGATGACGGCGGCGGCGGCTGGCCTCGGCGTCGCCATCGTGCAAGCGCTTCTGCCCGGTTTCGTCAAAGGGCGCTTCGGAGCCGGCGCCGGCCGCGTCATGGCGCTCTACACGACCGGCATAATGGCCGGCGCGGCTTTGTCCGCCGCCACCGCCGCCGGGCTGGAGCGCGACTTCGGCCTGCCCGCCGCGCTGGCCGTCTGGGCGATCCCGGCTTTCGTCGCCGCGCACGTCTGGCTGCTGCTCCCATTCCCCAGGAGAGGCGCCGGCGGCGGCGTGAGCCGAGCGACCGAGCCCCTGTGGCGTCACGGCCGCGCCTGGACGCTGATGCTGTTTTTCGGCGTCGGCACCGGCGCCTTCACGCTGGTCCTCGCCTGGCTGCCGCCCTATTACACGAACCTCGGCCAGAGCCGCGCCTATAGCGGCTATCTGCTCGCCGGCGTTACCCTCGCGGAAGTGGCCGCGAGCCTCGCTGTCTCCGCTTTCATTGCGCGCTTTCCCGATCGCCGCGGGCCGCTTTTCGTCGTGCTGACGAGCATAACGGCAGGCTTGATCGGCGTGGCCGTGGCGCCTCTGTCGCTCGCATGGCCGGCGGCGATTCTGCTAGGACTCGGCCTCGGCGCATTGTTTCCACTGTCCTTGATCGTCACGCTCGATCATGTCGACGATCCGTCCCGCGCCGGCGAGCTCGCAGCCTTCGTGCAGGGAGGCGGATATATCATCGCCAGCCTGACGCCTTTCGCCGCCGGCGCGATCCGAGACCGTTTCGCCGATCTCACCGGGGCTTGGGAAGCAATGGCGGTCGGCGTTTTTCTGACGATCGCCATCGCTATGCGCTTTTCTCCGCAAAGCCGCCTGAGCGATGATCACGGCGCGACGCCCCGCTAGAGTGTTTTCGAGCGATGTGGGAACCGGTTCGCGTGAAGAAAATACGACCGAACAAGGAGATCCAGAGTCATTCCGGTTCAATCTGAACCGGAATGACTCTAGCGCTCACGCGGGCAATTCCACCGTCTCGCGTCGCTCGGCCTCGCCGCGCGGCGAGCCTTCCTCATCCGCCTGACGCTGGCGGCGCCACATGGCGGCATAGGCGCCGTTCTTCTCCAACAATTGCAGATGCGCGCCGCGCTCCACGATGCGGCCGTGATCGAGGAACAGAATTTCATCCGCATCCACCACGGTGGAGAGACGATGCGCGATCACGAGCGTCGTGCGGCCGCGCGAGACGCGCGCCAACGCCTCTTGAATCTCATGCTCCGTGAAGCTGTCGAGCGCGGACGTCGCCTCGTCGAGAATGAGCAGCGGCGGGCCTTTCAAAATCGTGCGCGCTATGGCGACGCGCTGCTTCTCGCCGCCCGAGAGCTTCAGCCCGCGCTCGCCGACCTGGGCGTCATAGCCATCGGGAAGCGAGCGGATGAAGCTGTCGATCTGCGCGAGACGCGCCGCTTCGCGCACCTCCTCCATGCTCGCGTCCCAACGGCCATAGCGTATGTTGTAGGCGATGCTGTCGTTGAACAGCACCGTATCCTGCGGCACCATGCCGATCGCCTCGCGCAGCGAGCGCTGCGTGACCGCGGAAATATCCTGCCCATCTATGGTGATGCGGCCCGCCTGCGGCTCATAGAAGCGGAACATGAGCCGTGAGATCGTCGATTTTCCGGCGCCCGAGGGGCCGACGATGGCGATGGTCGCGCCGGGCTCCGCGGTGAAGCTCACGCCCTGCAGAATCGGCCGCTTGCTGTCATAGGCGAAGACCACATCGTCGAAGACGATGCGCCCTTCCCGCACATCGAGGTCCGCCGCGCCGGGACGATCGGCGATCTCCGGCTGCTGCGACAGAATGGCGAACATTTTCTCGATATCGACGATCGCCTGGCGCGTCTCGCGATAGAGCGTGCCCATGAAATTGAGCGGCTGATAGAGCTGGATCATCATGGCGTTCACCAGCACGAAATCGCCGACGCTGTTGCGCCCGCTGCGCACGCCCTGCACGCACAGAACCATCATGACCGCTAGGCCGATCGTGTAGATCACCGCCTGCCCGGCGTTCAGCAGCGCGAGCGAGATGTACGAGCGTATGCTGGCGTTCTCATAGATCGCCATGGATTTGTCATAGCGCTCCGCCTCGCGCCGTTCGGCGACGAAATATTTCACCGTCTCATAGTTCAGCAGGCTGTCGATCGCCTTCACATTGGCGTCGACGTCGCTATCGTTCATCGAGCGGCGAATGGCGATACGCCAATTGGTGGCGATGAGCGTGTAGCCGAGAAAAGCGGCGATCGTCGCCATGGCGACCAGCGCATAGTCCCAATCGAATTGTACGCTGAGCACGCCGACGACGAGCGCGAACTCGACGATGGTCGGGACCGCCGTCGACATGACGAGCCGGGTGAGCGTCTCTATGCCGTCGCGGCCGCGCTCCAGCACGCGCGTCAAGCCGCCGGTCTTGCGGCCGATGTGAAAACGCAGCGACAATTGATGCATATGCACGAAGACATGATTGGCGAGCCGCCGCACCGCATGCATGGCGACGGCCGCGAAAAGCGCGTCGCGCGCCTGCGTCAGCAGCGCATAGAGCGCGCGCAGCACGCCATAGAGAATGGTGAAGCCGACGGCGCCGCCGAGAATGCTCGGAACGGCGGCGTCCGCAGCGAGGCCATCCGCCGCCCATTTGAAGGCGAAAGGAACGGCCATATTCACCAATTTTCCAACGAGCAGCAGAGCGAGCGCGATCAGCACGCGTCGCTCGAGGTCGCGGCGGCCTTTCGGCCATATATAGGGCCACAGGTTGCGAATGGTCGCGACGATGGAATCGCGCCGAAGCGGCTGTTCCTGCGCCTCGACCGTCCCATGTAATGAAACTTGCGCCGAAACCTGTTCTTCTTCGCTATCGACCTGTCGCATCACCCTCTTCCGATCCTTCGCACGGAGGCGCCGCTATGACATCTGGCTTTCATATAAGGGGTTTGAAGAGCGAACGCACGAGCGCCACGCTCACGCCGGCGACATCCACCGGCCTTGACGCGGCCACACCGGCGGGCCATCAAGCAAAAATGAACGACATTCGAAAAATCGAACGTGTCTGCGTCTATTGCGGCTCCTCCACCGGCGATGATCCCGTCTACGCCCATGCCGCGGAAACGCTGGGCGCGGCGCTGGCGCACGAAGGCATGGAGCTCGTCTTCGGCGGCGGCTCCTGCGGCCTGATGGGCGCCGTCGCGAGAGCCACGCTGGCGCAGGGCGGCAAGGTCACTGGAATTATTCCGAGCTTTCTCGACGAGCGCGAAATCGCGCTCTCCTCCGTCACCGAGCTGGAAGTCGTGCCGGACATGCATACGCGCAAGCGTCTGATGTTCGAGAAGTCAGACGCTTTCGTGGCGCTGCCCGGCGGCATAGGCACGCTCGAGGAGCTGACCGAGCAATTGACATGGATTCAGCTCGGCCGCCACAGCAAGCCGCTCGTCATCGCCGACATCGGCGGCTTCTGGAAGCCGCTTCTGTCGCTATTCGCGCATATGCATAACGCCGGCTTCATCCGCCCGGGATATGAAGTGCGCTATATGGTCGCCGAGCGCATAGAGGATGTGATCCCCATGCTGCGCGCGACGCGCGTCGCCAAGAGCGAAGGCGAAGAAACGGCGATAGAAAAGCATTTTTGATCGTAGCGCGCTCCCTTCTCCCATGAAATGGGAGAAGGGAGCGCGACGTAGTCGGGTCGGATGAGGGCTGCGGCGGTTCGCGGAAAATTGTCGAGGTCGTCGCTTCGGCGCCGGCCCTCATCCGACCCCGCTTCGCGGGGCCACCTTCTCCCGCAAGCGGGAGAAGGAAGAGCTGCTAGACCGCGCCAGACCTCACCAGCTTATAGACGATCGCGTCGACCAGCGCCTCGAAAGAAGCGTCGACGACATTGGGCGAGACGCCGACGGTGGACCATATCTCCCCCTTGGCGTCCGCGCATTCGACCAGCACGCGCGTCACCGCATCCGTGCCGCCCTGGAACACGCGCACGCGATAATCGACGAGCTTCACATCCTCGATGAAGGATTGATATTTGCCGAGATCCTTGCGCAGCGCGACATCGAGCGCATTGATCGGGCCATTGCCCTCGGCGGCGGAAATGGTCGAGCGCCCGTCGATGCGCAGCTTGACGATCGCCTCCGCGCCCGCCTCTTCCGCGCCGAGATTGGCGCCGAAGCGGCGATCCACGGCGACGCTGTAACGCTCAATGTCGAAATAATGCGGAACATCGCCGAGCACGCGCTTGGCGAGCAGATAGAAAGAGGCGTCGGCGCCTTCATAGGCGTAGCCTTGCGCCTCCTTCTCCTTCACCTCGTCGAGCAGGCGCGTCAGGCGCGGATCGTCTTTCGACAAAGCGATTCCCAATCGCCCCAGCTCGGCGACGATATTGGACTTGCCCGCTTGATCCGACACCAGCACGCGGCGCTGATTGCCGACGCTCTCCGGCGGCACATGCTCGTAAGTGCGCGGATCGGTGAGCACGGCGGAAGCGTGAATGCCGGCCTTGGTGGCGAAGGCGCTGGCGCCGACGTAAGGCGCGTGACGATTGGGCGCGCGATTGAGCAATTCGTCGAGCGCATGGCTGGTGCGCGTCAAATGCGTCAGACTCTCGCGCGTCACGCCGATCTCGAAGCGATCCGAGAATTCGCTTTTCAGCAGAAGATTGCCGATGATCGTCGTCAGATTGGCGTTGCCGCAGCGTTCGCCGAGCCCGTTGAGCGCGCCCTGTATCTGCCGCGCGCCGCCGCGCACTGCGGCGAGCGAGACGGCGACCGCCTGCCCCGTATCATCATGCGCGTGAATGCCGAGCTTGGCGCCCGGAATGACGCGCGCGACCTCCGCCACGATGCGCTCTGCCTCATTGGGCTGCGAGCCGCCATTGGTGTCGCAGAGCACGATCCATCTTGCGCCGGCCTCATGCGCGGCATTGGCGCAGGCCAGCGCATAATCGCGATTGTCCTTATAGCCGTCGAAGAAATGCTCGCAATCGACGAGCACTTCCTTGCCGCGCTCGACGGCGGCGGCGACGGATTGGCGAATGCCGTCGAGATTGTCCTCGAGCGTGGAGCGCAGCGCGACGCGCACCTGATAATCCCAGGCCTTGGCGACAAAGGTCACGCAATCGCAATCGGCGTCCAGCAGGGCGGCGACGCCGGGATCATTGGAGGCGGAGCGGCCCTGTCGGCGCGTCATGCCGAAGGCGGCGAAATGCGCTTTCAAGGGCGGGCGCTTCGCGAAGAATTCCGTATCGAGCGGATTGGCGCCGGGATAGCCGCCCTCGATGTAATCGAGGCCGAGCTCGTCGAGCATTGCGGCGATCTGGCGCTTGTCGGCGAGCGAGAAATCGACGCCGGTCGTCTGCGCGCCATCGCGCAGCGTGGTGTCGAAGAGCGTCAGCCTCTCCCGTGTCATTGCGTTGCAGCCTTGCTCTCGAGTGTCTTCTTCATCGTGGTGTTGCCGAGCCATTCGCCGCGCAGCTCGCGCATGTTGCGTTGATGGGCGACATAGCCGCGCGCGGCGAAGAAATCGCGCGCTGCGTCGGAAGCGTCGACGCTGATCTCGCGCGTTCCACGCGCGGCCGCGAGCTTTTCCATCGCGTCGGCGAGCGCCGAGGCGACGCCGCGCCGAGCCGCGCGCGGATGCACATAGAGCATGTCGAAGAGACTATTGTCGCGCAGCGCGGCGAAGCCAGCGATCTCGCCGTCGAGCGAGGCGACGATGGTGAGCGCGCCCGCGAGCTTCTTGGCGAAAGCCTCTTGGTCATCGGCCGCGGCGGCCCAGGCGGCGAGCTGATCCTCGCCGTAATCTTCGGCCGCCAGCGTCTCGACGCTTGCGCGAAACAATTGCGCGAGGCGCGGCGCATCGGTCGGCAGATAGGGGCGAAGCCCGGGAGCGGAAGCGGCGCGCGCCATGGCTAGATCAGCTCGAAGGCCGCGAGCACATGCCATGCGGCGATGGCTGCGAGCGCGAGAATGATGAGCTTGAACACGAGATAAGACGCCCAATGCCCCGGAAAGGGCAGAAATCTGCGCCAGTCGTTCTTAAGCATGGGCGTGGTCTCCTCTCACGAAAGACGGAATCTTCGTGCGCGTCTCCTTCTCCCACTCGTGGGAGAAGGTGGCCCTCGCGTCAGCGAGGGTCGGATGAGGGTCCATGACGCGTTTCGACGATTCCATGCGCAGCGAGCCCTCATCCGACCCGGCCAAAAGCCTGTCGCTTGCGACGGGCGTCCTCTCGGACGCCCTATGGCCGGGCCACCTTCTCCCCCAAAGCGGGAGAAGGAGTCGCGCGTCTTGATCGTTGGATAAGGTTCGAGCGCAGTGAAGCTTCATCGCTTCACCTCCCATGTCGTGGTGCCGTCCTTATTGTCCTTCAGCGCGACGCCCATCGCCGCGAGCTCGTCGCGAATGCGGTCGGACTCGGCCCAGTTTTTTGCCGCGCGGGCGGCGAGGCGACTCGAGATCAATGAGGAAACCTGCTCCGCATCCACCGCCTGTTTCGTCTCGCCTTCGACCCATTGCCGATAGGAGCGAATGTCTATGCCGAAGAGCTTCAACGCTCCGTCGAGCGCCGCGGCGTCCAGCTCATGCAGCGATGCGAGCGCGAGTGGCGTATTCAGATCATCGGCGAGCGCATTCAAAACCTCGCCCGCTGCCGCAGGCGCAGCGGAAACCGCGCCGATCTGCGCGCTCCATTTGCGCAGGCTCGCCTCCGCCTCCTCGAGCGCCTTCCCGGTAAAATCGATCGGCTGGCGATAATGCGTGCGCAGCATGGCGAGGCGCAGCACCTCGCCGGGCCATTTCCGCCCGCCGAAATTCTCCGTGTGCAGCAGTTCGTTTATCGTCACGAAATTCCCCAGGCTCTTGGACATTTTCTCGCCCTCGACCTGCAGGAATCCATTGTGCATCCAGTAATTCGCCATCGCCTCGTGACCGAAGGCGCAGCGCGTCTGGGCGATCTCGTTCTCGTGATGCGGGAAGACGAGATCGATGCCGCCGCCGTGAATGTCGAACACCTCGCCCAAATGCTTCCACGACATGGCCGAGCATTCGAGATGCCAGCCGGGCCGGCCGCGCCCCCAGGGCGAGTCCCAGCCGGGCTCGCTCTCCTTTGACGGCTTCCACAGCACGAAATCCATGTCGCCGCGCTTATAGGGCGCGACATCGACGCGGGCGCCGGCGATCATCTCGTCGAGCGGACGACGCGACAAGCGGCCATATTCGGCCATGGACGGCACGTCGAACAGCACATGGCCATCCGCCGCATAGGCGTGGCCGGCGGCGATCATCTTCTCGATGAGCGCGATCATCTCGGCGATATGCTCGGTGGCGCGCGGCTGCACGCTCGGCTCGAGGCAGCCGAGCGCCTTCACGTCCTCCTGGAAGATTTTATTGGTGCCCTCGGTCAGCTCGCGGATCGTGATTCCGCGCTCGGCGGCGCGCGCGTTGATCTTGTCGTCGACGTCAGTGATGTTGCGGACGTAGGTGACATGATCGGCGCCATAGAGATGGCGCAGCAGGCGAAACAGCACGTCGAAAACGATGATCGGCCGCGCATTGCCGATATGGGCGTAGTCATAGACCGTGGGGCCGCAGACATACATGCGCACATTCGCCGGATCGAGAGGACGGAACTCCTCCTTGGCGCGCGACAGCGTATTGTAGAGCTTCAGAACGGGAGCTTCGGACGACATGAATTTCCCTCGGCCTGCCGGCCCGGGGCGTCATTGCGTGTCATGAAGAGAGACGTGACGGCTCCGGCCAGCTTTTGCGCTAGCTGATAATGATCCGACAAAGGATGCAGGAGTGGAGCGTGCTCGTCATAGCGCTAACATGCGCGCTCCGGGGCCGTCCGTCAAGTCGCAGACTCGGCCCTTCGGTCCCTGCCCCAGCCCCTCGCCAGAACGCGCCACAGCCGCGAGCGCGGGCTTGCCAGATACATCGTTACACGATATTAATTTGATCGTAGAACGATGCAGTTGCTGGCGCGCTCCCGCGTCGGCGATCGCGCCCGTTCGCATCCTGACGGCTCATCGCCGGCGGCCGCCCGTTATTCCCTCTCGAGGCGACCGGTCCGCGGAGAAAAGCGGGATGTGGCGCGCGCCGCCTTCGACCGCCCCGCAGGTCGAAGGCGGCGCGCCTGAAACGACCGAAGAAGGCCCGGACGCCCTCGCGATCGTCGCGAGCGACGTTTCGAGAGGCCCGCAATTGGAGGAAACGACAATGAAAATTCGCCTCGTCTTCACCCTCGTCCTCATTGCCGCAGCGGCCGGCGCCGGCCTCGCCCAGGCGACGCCCCATCGGGTCGGCGACCTCGGCTTCTCGCCGCGGCCGATCGAAAAAGTGAGCTGCGACAATCGCGGCGACGACAAGCAGGCGCACTGCATGGAGAGCTGCGACGAGGTCTGGATCAAGGCGTCGCAGGCCTATAATGGCAATATCGACAAAGCCAAGGTCGAGAAGAAGTCCTGCGAGGCCAAATGCGGCTGCTGAGCCGCTGAGCCGTCGTCGCCTCGGGGGAAGGCTTTCCTTGATCCCTTCGCCGGAATAAGTCACAACAGCCCGCGCTGCGGCCCTGCGCCGCGGCGCGAGTCCTTTTTCCGGAACAGGGTCAAATGGCGGAAATTTTGCGCGTCGGCGTCGCGGGCTTGGGCACGGTGGGCGCTTCGGTCGTGCGGCTGCTGCAGAGGCAGGCGCAAGCGCTGGCGGCGCGCACGGGGCGCGAGATCGTCGTCACGGCGGTTTCCGCCCGCGACAAGGGCAAGGACCGCGGCGTCGACCTCGCCGGCGCGACCTTCTATGACGATCCGATCGCCCTCGCCGCCTCCGACGGCATAGATCTTTTCGTCGAGCTGATCGGCGGGTCCGAAGGACCGGCGCGCGTCAGCGTCGAGACCGCGCTCGCCAAGGGCAAGTCGGTCGTCACCGCCAATAAGGCGCTGCTCTCCGCCCATGGCTCGGCGCTGGCCGAGCTGGCCGAGAGCCGCCATGTCGCGCTCGCCTTCGAGGCGTCGGTCGCCGGCGGCATCCCCATCGTCAAGACGCTGCGCGAAGGCCTCGCCGGCAATTCGATCGAGCGCGTCTATGGCATTCTCAACGGCACCTGCAATTACATCCTCTCGCGCATGGAGGCGGAGCGCCTCTCCTTCGAGGAATGTCTGAAGGAGGCGCAGCGCTTGGGCTACGCCGAGGCGGACCCGACATTCGACATTGGCGGGTTCGACACGGCGCATAAGCTGTCGATTCTCGCCTCCCTCGCTTTCGGCGCGCGCATCGCGCCCGAGGCGGTCGAGATAGAAGGCATAGAGCGCGTCACCTTGGCCGATATTGACGCGGCCGGGGAGCTGGGCTTCCGCATCAAGCTGCTCGGCGTCGCCCAACGCACGGCGCAGGGCATAGAGCAGCGCGTGCATCCCACAATGGTGCGCAAGACCACCGCCATCGCCCAGGTGATGGGCGTCACCAACGCCGTCACCATAGACGCCGACGCCGTGCATGAGCTGACCTTGGTCGGTCCCGGCGCCGGCGGCGACGCCACCGCCTCCGCCGTCGTCGCCGATATCGCCGATATCGCCAAAGGCGTGCGCTCGGCTCCCTTCGGCCTGCCGAGCGCCTCGCTGCGCAAGCTCGAGCGCGCCCCGGCGGCGCTGCATGAGGGCGGCTATTACATCCGCCTCGCCGTGCCGGACGTGCCCGGCGCCTTCGCCGCCATCGCCACGGCCATGGCCGAGCGCAAAATCTCGCTCGAGAGCATCATGCAGCATGGCGCGCGCGCGGCGCGGCGCAGCGGCGGCGCCCAAGTCGGCGCGCAAGTCGGGGTGATTCTCATCACCCATGCGACGACGGAGCGTCTGGTGCGCGAGGCGCTCGACGCCATCTACGCCGACGGCGTCATCGCCGAGCCGGCGCAGGTCATCCGCATCGAGCGCGAATAGCGCATCGCCGGAGAAAAATGCATGGCGCGCCCCGCATCGGCCGCAGACAAGACCCTCGATCGCAATCTGACCCTCGAGCTCGTCCGTGTCACCGAAAGGGCGGCCGTGGCCGCGGCGCGCTGGCGCGGGCGCGGCGATGAGATGGCGGCTGACCAAGCCGCCGTCGACGCCATGCGCAGCGAGCTGGGTCGGCTGACGATTCGCGGCCGCATCGTCATCGGCGAGGGCGAGCGCGACTCGGCGCCCATGCTGTTCATCGGCGAGGAAGTGGGCGCCGGCGGCGGCCCGCGCGTCGATCTCGCCGTGGCGCCGCTCGAGGGCTCGACGCTCTGCGCCAAGGATATGGCGGGCGCGATCTCCATCGTCGCCATCGCCGCGGCCGGCTCGCTGCTCTATGCGCCGGATGTCTATATGGACAAGATCGCCATCGGCCCCGGCTATCCGCCGGGCGTCGTCGATCTCGACAATGAGCCGGGCGCCAATATCGCCGCCCTCGCCGCAGCCAAGGGCGTCGCGGCGCAGGACGTCACTATCTGCATTCTGGACCGGCCCCGCCATGCCGAGCTGATCGCGCGTTGCCGCGCGGCGGGCGCATGCGTGCGGCTCATCAGCGACGGCGATGTGGCGGGAATCATCTTCACCGCCCAGCCGGCGGAGACCGGCGTCGATATGTATCTCGGCGCTGGCGGCGCGCCGGAGGGCGTGCTGGCGGCCGGCGTGCTGCGCTGCGTCGGCGGCCAGATGCAGGGCCGCCTCGTGCTGGACAGCCCGGCCAAGACGGCGCGCGCGGCCGAAATGGGCGTGCGCGATCCGCGCAAGAAATATGAGCTGGAGGAGCTGGCCTCCGGCGATGTGGTGGTCTGCGCGACCGGCGTCACCGACGGGCCGCTGCTGTTCGGCGTGGTCTTCGGCAAGGATGCGATCGAGACAGAGACGCTGGTCTATCGCTCCTCCACCGGCACGGTGCGGCGCATCAGCGCCCAGCATCGCGTGAGCGGGAAATTCGAATCGGACTGAACGATCTTGTCCACGAAATTTGTTTTGCTCCCCGTATTCGCTCTCGTCGCTCTCGCTCTGGGGCTGCTGGTCGCTCTCGCGCTGTCGCGCATTCGCGCGCTGCGGGGCAAAGTGGTGAAGCCGGCGGATATAGCGCTCAATCGGAACTGGCCGGACCAAATCGCCCAGCTCGCCAATTCCTACGCCAGCCAATTCGAGCTGCCCGTGCTGTTCTACGCGCTGGTCGCGCTGACGCTGGTCACGGAGAAAGCGGACCTTTTATTCGTCGCGCTGGAATGGGCCTTTGTCGCGACGCGTTACGCGCACGCCTCTATTCACGTCACCAGCAATCATGTGCAGCGGCGATTTTTCGCCTTCGCGGCGGGCTTCGCGCTGCTCGCCCTCATGTGGGCGATCTTCGCCGCGCGGATCGTCTTTTCCTGACGATCCGCGGCCGCGAGCTCGAGGCCGAATGACATTCGCTGGCCGCATTATTCATGTTCGGCGGAACATGAATAATGCCTCGTCGCTATCGACTAGAGCGCTTTCCGATCGAACGGAATCGTTCGATCGATCAGAACCACGCGAGAATCTAGCGCTTTTCCTGCCGAAGTGGATGCCGGTTCGGCGTTGGAAAAGCGTCGATCAGGATCTTTCCGCGTTTCGATGAAACATGGAAAGATTCTTCTAGCCCCGACCGGCGGGAAAGGCGTTGCGCAGGCTCCGCTGGAGGGTGCGAACGGACACGCCCAGTTCCTCCGCCACCTCCTGTACCTGCGTCTTCTCCTGCCGTATGGCTTCGAAAGCGTCAGCGATCTGATCGGGGCTGAGCGATTTTGGCCGCCCGAGCGTGCAGCCGCGCGCCCGCGCAGCGGAGAGCCCCGCCCGCGTTCTTTCGCTGATGAGGGAACGCTCGAACTCGGCCAGCGCCGCCATCATATGGAACATCAGCCGGCCGCCCGATGAGGTCGTGTTGATGTTCTCGGTCAGGGACTGAAAATTAATCCCTCGCTTTCCGAGCTTATCCATCAACGCGACGAGACCTGGCAAAGACCGGCCGAGCCGATCCAGACGCCAGACGACCAAAGTGTCGCCGGACTTCAAATTCTGCATCGCTTTCTCCAGACCGGCGCGACTGAAATCAAGTCCTGATCGCCCATGATCCGTAAAAATTTCATCACATCCTACCTTTTCTAAGGCTTTGAGCTGCAGATCGAGTTTTTGCTCGTCTGTTGATACTCGCGCATAGCCGACGATCATTATTTGTTCTCGTGTCTCGATGCCAAAACGGCGCTGCCACGTCGTAAAGAATCGGTTTTTGTCTACCAAACTATCTCATTACGAGACAGAAAGGCTTGACAAAATCGGTCCTTT